>JAYTOQ010000455.1:0-6327 GCA_043747665.1 Polyangiaceae bacterium
AGGCCGAGGGCGAGCTCGCTCGACGGGAGCATCTCGAAGTAGTTGGTGCGGTCGGCGGTGGTCGTCCCGTTGAGCTGCCCGCCGTGGCTCGTGACGAGCTTGAAGTGCTCGCCGCGCAGGACGCTCTTCGAGCCCTGGAACATCATGTGCTCGAAGAGGTGCGCGAACCCCGTGCGCCCGCGCTCCTCGTTGCCCGCGCCGACGTCGTAGACCACGTCGACCGCGACGGTGGGGGACGTGTGATCGACGAGCATCACCACCCGGAGACCGTTGTCGAGCTTCGCGCGCTTCACGTCGAAGTGGAGCTGCGCGGGCGCCGGCGTCGGGTCGGCCTGCGCCGCGGTCGCGGTGGTCAGGACCGCAGCGAGGAGCAGGAGGCGACGCATCGCACGCTTCTTAGCACGCTCAGTCGGACCCGAGGCGGCGTTGCAGCGACATGTCGAGCTGGCTGCGGACCATGCGCATGATGCTCTCGCACTCGTCGCTCGAGATGCGGGCGTTCAACATGAACGTGCGACGCGTGCGCAGGAGCAGCTTTTCGCGTGCACTCTGCACCCATCGCGCGGCGGTGGCGCGATGCACCTGGTAGAGCGCGCCGAGCTCGTCGATACCGAGCCCGTCCACGATCTGCTGCTTGAGGAGCGTGCGCTCGCGCGGCAGCAGCGACTCGAGCGCCTCCTGGAACGCGACCTTGAACGACGCTCGGTACGCGGCCTTCATGTACGCGAGCTCGGGATCGTCCTGCTGGGCGCGCGCCTCGAGAAGCGCGTCGTCGGTGGGCGTCTCGCGGTTCTCCTTGCGGAGCAGCTTGAGCGCCGCGCGCATCGCGGTGACGCGGAGCCACGCGCGGAGGTCGCCCGTCCCTCGGTACTCGGTGATGCGCGGGGGCGCGCCTCGCGACCCGGTGTGCCCAGCGGTTTGCACGTCCGGCTCACCCACGAAGAGCAGGCGCCGCAGCCCCTGCTTCACCTCGCCGATGCGATCGGCAGAGAGGCCCATCTTGCCGAGCGCAGCGTCCACGTCGGGGAAATAGCGGGCCTCGACCTCGGCGATGGCGCGGCCGTCGCCGGTCCCGCATGCGCACGCGGCCCAGAGATCGGCGACGCGTGCGGCATCGAGCTCCGCCGCGGCGACGCGGCCACCCAAAAACGTCGCGAATCGCTGGTCGCCGGCGTCGACGTCCTTCCATGCGGCGCGAGCCCGGGAAGCCGCGGACGCGAGCGCCTCCTCGAGATCGGCCCGCTCCGGCGCAGACGCGCCCGCACCCACGCCCGCGCCCGCGCCCTCGGGGCTCGCGGCGCTCGCCGCGGCCGCCTGCGCGGCCAGAAAAGCGGCCGAAAGAGGTCGCGCTGTTCCCACGTCACCACTATACCTCAGTTTCCTCGCGCCTTCCCGGCGCCGGGTCCCGCCGCCGATCATGGAGTGCCTCGACGAAGAGACGATCCTCGCGTTCGGCCGCGGCGGCCTCGCAGCCACGGTCAGGGCGTCCGCCGAGGAGCACATCGCGACCTGCGACGAGTGCCGCCAGCTCGTTTCGGCGGTGGCGCGCGCATCGTTCGTCGATCCCGAGGAGCGCGAGGACCTACCGCGCGGTCCGCTCCTCCTCCCGCGCGTCGATCCCGCGATGGCGCCGACGACGCCGATCGGCGCCTCCGCCTTTGGAGTGCCGGGCGGTCCGACGTCCTCGCCGGTGCAGCCCGGCCAGATCCTCGCCGGCAAGTTCGAAGTCGAGCGCGTGCTCGGCGCCGGCGGGATGGGGATCGTCGTCGCCGCGCGGCACACGCAGCTCGATCAACGCGTGGCGCTCAAGTTCCTCCTGCCGGTCGCGTGCGAGGTGCCCGGCGCCGTCAATCGCTTCCTCCGTGAGGGCAAGGCCGCGGCGCGTATCACGAGCGAGCACGTCGCGCGCGTGATGGACACGGGCGTGCTCGACGGCGGCGCGCCGTACCTCGTGATGGAGTACCTCGAAGGCTCGGACCTCGGGGCGGTGGTGCAGCGGCGCGGTCGCGTCTCCGTCGACGAGGCCATCGAGTACGTCCTGCAGGCGTGCGAGGCGATCGTGGAGGCCCACGATCTTGGGATCGTGCATCGCGATCTCAAGCCCGCGAACCTGTTCTTGTCGAAGCGCGCCGACGGGTCGCCGCTCGTGAAGGTGCTCGACTTCGGGATCTCCAAGGTGGACAGCGGGTCGCGCTCGCAGCTCACGAGCGCGTCGGTGCTCATGGGCTCACCGCGCTACATGTCGCCCGAGCAGATGTTGAGCGCGAAGGACGTCGACGCGCGCACCGACGTCTGGGCGCTGGGCGTCATCCTCTACGAGCTCGTGACGGGCGAGCCGGTCTGGCACGCCGACACGATGCAGGGCCTGTGCGCGCTCATCGCATCGACGCCTGCGCCGTCGCTTCGCGCCCTCCGGCCCGACGCCCCAGCGATCCTCGACGACGTCGTCGCGCGCTGTCTGATGAAGTCGCGCGACGAGCGCCTCGCCAGCGTCGCGGACCTCGCGCTGGCGCTCGAGCCGATCGCGCCAGCGGCTTCGCGCACCTCGATCGACCGTATTCTACGGGTCGCGCGGAGGACACGCGACGTCAGCACCGCGCCGAAGATGCCCAAGGTGGCGACCGCCGTCGCGGCGGTTGTCACTGCCGCGCCGGTCGTCGACCCGGCGCGTCGCACCCCGCGCGTCGGTCTGTTCCTCGCCGTCGCGGTCGGCGCGCTGCTGCTGGCGGGCATCGTCGTCAACACGGTGATCGCGCGGCGCTCGTCGAGGATCGATCCTGCCGAGGCCATCGGTCCCGCCGTCGGACCGGCGCCCGGCCTCGCCGCAACTGCGGCCGCGACTGGTGGTCGCGGCGCCGCTGCGCCGGCACCGTCGCCGTCGGCGATCGCGTCGGGCACGAGCGACGACGGCGCCTCGATGCCGACTGCCGCGGCATCGGCCAGCATCGCGCGCCGACTCTTGCACGCGCCGACCGCGACGCACGCCACGGCCACGCCTACGCCCACGGCTACGGCTACGGCCACGCCCGAGCCGCGCCTGACGCCGAGCGCCAATCGCGCGCTCACCGATCGTAAATGAGCCTTTGAAACATGCGTATCAGGCCTCACAGCCCGAAGCGGGCTAGAAGAGGCGCGCGGCGATGTCGTCCGTGAAGAGCCACGCCGCGCGCGGGATCTTCAGCACGTCGCCGTCGCGCGTGAGGCGGCCGCGCTCGACGAGGCGATCGATGGCGCGAAGCCGCTCCGGGGTCCACGGATCGATGTCGAGATCGGCGCTTGCCCGCCCGAGATCTACGCCTTCCACGAGGCGCAGACCGAGCATGATGCGCTCGCGGAGGAGGGCCGTGGCGTCGAGGTCCTCGGCGAACATGCTGACGCCGTCGCCTTCGCCGAGCACGTCGTCTTTCATCGCGTGGGTCGCTTCGACGTAGCGCTTCGGCTCGATGGCGTTGCGCCAGCGGACACCGTGGCCGACGCGCCGCGGATCCCTGGCGTAGCCGAACGCCGCGCAGCCGAGGCCGAGGTACTCGTCCCCGCGCCAGTAGGCGAGGTTGTGACGCGCCTCCTCACCGGGCACGGCGTAGTTCGAGATCTCGTAGTGGCGGAGGCCGCGTGCCTCGAGCGCCTCCTCGATGGCGAGGAAGGCGTCGGCGACCACCGCTTCGTCCGCCATCGGCAGCAGGCCGCGCTTCCTGCGCTCGCCGAACTGCGTGCCGGGCTCGATGGTGAGCTGGTAGCAGGAGAGGTGACGGAGGCCCGTGTCGGCCAGCGCGAGTGCCTGGGCGCGGGCGTCCTCGGTGGACTGATCGGGCAGGCCGAAGATGAGGTCGGTCGAGACGCGTGCGATGCCGGAGCCGAGCGCGGCCTCGATGGCGCGCCTCGCGCCGTCCGGGTCGTGCAGGCGGCCCAGGAACTTGAGCTGCTCGGCGCGGAGCGACTGCGTGCCGATCGACAGCCGATTCACGCCTACGTCGCCGAGAGCGCGCGCGCGAACCGCGTCGAGCGACGTCGGGTTGCACTCTACACTTATCTCGAGCTCGGCTCCGTCGGGCCGGTCGGGGAACACCTCGCGCAGGCGCCCGAGGACGCGTCCGAGCTCCCGCGGCTCCCACAGGCTCGGCGTCCCGCCGCCGAAGAAGATGCTGCCCACCTCGAGGACGCGGCCGCGCTTCGCGAGCTGCCGCGCTCGGCCCTCGGCCTCGCGGAGGACGGCGTCGGCGTAGCCGACATGATCGATGTCTTCGCGCTCGGAGGCGTAGCTGACGAAGTCACAGTAAGGACATTTCGCCAGGCACCATGGAAAGTGGATGTAGATCGACGCCAACGCCGAGACCTTAGCGGTTTGTCACCGTGGGCGGGGCCGGCGTCGTCGGAGACGCCGCGGTCGGGCGCGTGGGACGCTTGAGGAGCGGCGCTGGCGTGCTCGCCGCGCCCGGCACGCTCGCGCTCGGCGCGGTCGCCGGGAGCGACGTCGCGGTCGCGCTGGTCGCGCTCGCCCCGCTCGCCCCGCTCGTAGCGCCGCGCGCCGATGCGGCGAGCGCGGCGAGCGCGGCGGTCTCGGGGACGGCGGTCGGTCCCGCAGCCGCATCGGATCGCCCGAGCTCCTTCGACCCGTAGTACGCGCCGACGAACGCGCATACCCCGAGCAGCGCAATCCCGCCGAGAAGACGCGACCCCGATCGCCTCGGTGGCACCCCCGCGGGCAACCTCGACAGCGGCGCGTCCTCTTTCGCGTTCGCTTTCGCTTTCGCGTTCGCGTTCGCGTTCGCGTCTGCGTTCGCCTTGCGCACCGCGCTGTCCCTCGCGGCCTCCATCGCGGGGGTCACACTCCCCGCCGCGAGCAACGTCTTCGCGACCGGCGCGGCCGCGGTCGGCGCGTCGGCGGAGAGCAGCGTCCGCTCGATCGAGCTGCGCGTCGGCGGCATGGCCGCCGGCGTCGGTGGCCGAGTCGCCGCGGGCGCCGCCGCCGCCGCGAGCGCGGCCGCGATTGCGGGCGGCGCCTCGGCCATGAGCAGCGTCGCTCCTGCCGTCGTGCGCGCGGTCACCGTCGCGCGGTCCACCTCGGGATCGCGCTCCTCGAGCAGCACGGCCTCGCCTGCGCCGCCTCCTCCGGCACGCTCGGTAGTCTCGCTCGCCTCGCCGGCGGCCGCGGCCGCTGCCAGCGCGATCCCGGGCGCCGCGCGCGGCGTCTTGCCCGCCATCGCATCTTCGAGCGCGACGGCGAGCTCCTCCATCGAGGCGAAGCGGTCCTCGGGCCTCATCGCCATCGCGCGCGCGACCACCTGCGCGACGCCGCGCGATATGCCGGGCACGAGCGCATCGAGGGCAAAGACGTCGACCGGCCCCGCCAGCACGCCACCGGGATGCTTTCCCGCGACGAGCTCGTATGCGGTGAGCCCGTAGGCGTACTGATCGGTGCGCGCGTCGATCTCGGCGCCCGCAAGATGCTCCGGTGCCATGTACCGCGGCGTGCCGAGCACGTGCCCTTGCTGCGTGCGGAAGCTCACCGGCGCGAGAGGCTTCGCGAGGCCGAAATCCAGCACCTTCACGACGCCGTCGTCCGACACCATCACGTTGGACGGCTTCACGTCGCGATGGATCACCCCGGTCTTGTGCGCTGCGCCGAGCGCGCGCGCGACGTCGACGAGCCACGAGAGCTTGCGCGCAGTGGGGACGCGATCGTCCCCGACATACGCGAGGAGCGACTGCCCGGTCACGAGCTCCATCACGATGTAGAAGATGCCCTCGGCCTGCCCGATGTCGTGGATCGCCACCGTGTTGGGGTGCGTGAGGACGGCGGCCGACCGCGCTTCGCGGAAGAGCCTGGCCACCGCATCGGGATGATCGCGATCGGGCCGCAGGACCTTGAGCGCCACCTTGCGCCGCAGCCGCGTGTCGACGGCGCGGTAGACTTCGCCCATGCCGCCGCGGCCGATGAGCGACTCGATCGTGTAACGCTCGAACGTCTCTCCTACGGCGACCGGCACGAATCGGGAGGCTAACACGCTGACGGGGTCACTCGGTGCGACGCGCGATTCGCTTGCAGGCCGCCTCGACGCCGCCGGCGCAGGCGCGCTTGTCGAGCTCATCGCTCTCGGCGCCGTCCGTCACCCCTGCAGCCGCGTAGCAGGCATAGAGGTGGCCGCGATTGCAGCCGAGCGTCCACCACGCCGGCGGAGCTCGGCCCGCGACCACGACGCCGAGGATGATCCCGCACAGCGCGAGGAGAGGCAGCGCGAGGACGCCGACCGGCTTGGTCTTCGTCTGCGCGAAGGCGAGCAGGCTCAGCAGCGCGTGGACGAGCATCGAGGACATCCCTCACCGGCG
>JAYTOQ010000456.1:0-1734 GCA_043747665.1 Polyangiaceae bacterium
GCACGCCGCCCAGCAACGCCGCGCCCTACGACGGCAGGGCCGATCTCGACTGGTGGTACGGACCGACCGCGTCGTCGATCGACGCGACGCGAACGGCGCTGGCCACGCTCACCGGTACGTACGCGGGCGGTACGCTCGATGCGACCGGTCGTCTGAATTTGCTCACGTCGGTCGGCGGCTCGATCGCCAGCCTCGCCGTGTCCGGCGCGAAGATCACCATGGCCATCGGCGGAGCCAGCGTACCGACGACGGCTGCGGCCGCGGCCCCGCCCGGTCATGTCGCGGCGGAGCACCTGCTGCCGACGCTGCAGAGCTACGCGACCGCCGGCGGGACGTCGAGCGCCCCGACCGGGCAGATGTGCGGCAACATCGCCGCGTCGTCGCTCGATGCGACGCTGCCGCCCGCGTCGCTGCTGCCGGGCGGCGCCAATGCGTGCAACGAGAAGTACACGACCGCGAATCGCCTCATCGACATCATCGTCGGCGGCTGCACGGTCAAGGTCCTCTTCGTGAACGTCGGCGCCATCAACAAGACGCAGCCGGATCAGGTCGATCCGGCGGCGGTGGCCGGGGCGGGTCCGCCCTACGTGCTCGGCGCCGATCCGGCGACCAAGCGGGTAACGACCTGCAAGGACAAAGCCGGCACCACCGTGCCGCTACCGGCGTGCCTGAATGCTGCGGCGTACTCGATGTCGTTCAAGTACGCGACCGATCGTGTGATCATCAAGTAAGAGGCTCTGGCGCGTGCGTGACGGTCCCACCACCATCGGCAAATACGTGCTCTGCGGCGAGCTCGCCAAAGGGGGCATGGCGACGATTTACATCGGTCACGCCATAGGCTCGAAGGAGCCGCTCGCCATCAAGAAGATGAACGTGCACGGCTCGAGCCCCGAGCTGATCACGATGTTTCTCGACGAGCTCGCGCTCGCGGGCAGCGTGAAGCACCGCAACATCGTGCGCACCATCGATGTGGTCAGCACCGACGACGACCTCTGTCTCGTCATGGAGTACGTCGAGGGCGAGACCGTCAGCAAGCTGATGCGCGCTGCCCGCGAGCAGAACATCCCCATGCCCGTTCCGATCGTCTGCGGGATCGTCGTCGCCGCGCTGCACGCACTGCACGCCGTCCACGAGGCGACGGACGCCAACGGTAAGCCTCTCGAGATCGTCCATCGCGACGTGTCCCCCCAGAACATCGTCGTCGGCATCGACGGCGTGACGAGGCTCCTCGACTTCGGCGTGGCGAAGGCTGCCGTGCGTCTCCAGCAGACGCGCACCGGCGAGCTCAAGGGCAAGGTCGCGTACATGGCGCCCGAGCAGCTCGAACGTCACGAGGTCACCAAGCTCACCGACCTCTATGCCATGGCGGTGGTCCTCTGGGAGGCGCTCGCGGGCCGTCGCCTCTTCGAGGCGGAGACCGAGGGGCAGCTCGTGCGCAAGGTGATGCAAGGCACGAGCGATCCGCCGAGCACGACGCGACCGGACATCCCCGAGAGCGTCGACGCCGTCGTGATGCGGGCGCTCGCAAAGGAGCCAGCGGATCGCTATCAGACGGCGCGGCAGCTCGCGGGCGCCATCGAGGGCGCCGTGGCCGTCGCGCGCGCTCCGGAGATCGCCTCGCTCGTGCTGCTCGTCGCGAAGAAGACGCTCGACGCGCGTGCTCGGCGCATCGCCACGATGATCGCGTCGGGCGGGAGCGCTGGGGTCGCGCCGATGCCGCCGAGCTCCTCGCAG
>JAYTOQ010000457.1:0-3385 GCA_043747665.1 Polyangiaceae bacterium
TCCACGAGCTTCGTCGAGCACGTGAGCTGCTCGCGCAGCGCCGGCGACGTGCCGCGCTGGCACCTCGGCGCGACGTTGCGCGATCTGCGTCGCTTCGAGGAGATCGTCCCGCAGATCGTCGCGCTCGGCTTCGAGGATCGGCGCGGCAAGTACTGGCACGACGGCGTGATCGTGCAGGCGGTCGGCAAGAAGGGCTGGATGGCCGCGCAGCCGGGGATCGACTTCGAGGCGTAGGCGTCGTGGCGGCGCCGCCCCTCAGCGCGAGCCGCCGCCCGCGAAGCGTGGCTCGAGCTCTGCGCGACCGAGCGCGAGGAGCTCGCCGACCGCGGCGATCGCGCCGGCGTACTTGCGCGACGCGAGGGCCGCGTCCTCCGGCGTCTTCGGCTCCTCCATCGCGAGGATGCGCGCCCAGATCGACATCGAGGCAGGGCACTCGAAGGCCGTGCGAATGCTCGCGAGCAGACCGCGCATCTGCGTCACGACGGCGATCGCCTCGCCCATGCCGCGCGCGCCAATGCTCACGTTCTTGCGCAGCAAGCACTCGTACGCGGCGCACGCGGTCGGCCGCTCCTCGTAAACGGCGCACAAGCAGCCGCGCAGCGCGGAGCACGGCTGCGGCATCGTCGTCGCGCCGTCTCCATGGACGATGCGGAGACCGACGCGCTCCAGCCGGGGCCGCTCGTCTTCTCTGACCACCACGCTCCCGTAGAACGTGCCGTCACAGCACAGCCCACATTGCATGCAGAGTGCATTTGCCTCGGCGACGCTCACGCGCCGAGGCTACCGCGATCGAGGGAGCCATGGGACCGGAATGCCGCAGCATCCGAAACGTTCATCGAGGATTGCACGCAACCAGGCCGAGGAGCACTCCCGGCAGGCGTCGTTTCGCGCCATCTTCATCGCGGTCGTCACGCGATGCCGCAGCGTGCGTGCTTCGTCGTGATGGCGCCGACCTGCATCGTGGCGCGGCATCCAAGCTGGATCGGTTCGTCTTCGGTGCGCCCGGATTCGCGCCGATGCTCTTTGCGGATATGGCGTTCCTCGCGGCCATCGGGCTATGGGCCGGCGGACCGCGCAAGCTGCCGCGCGCAGCGTAGGCACGCCACGCCCTCCTCGTGGTAATCGTGGCGGCACGATGACCGACAAGCCCCGCAGCGCCTCCTCTCCGGCGCTCACCGTCGAGGAGGAGGACGCCGAGGTCTCTCGCGAGGAGCACGGCGCGCTGAAATGGGCTGCGCTCGCCGCGGCCATCGGGATCGGCTGGCTGATCATGCCAATCGGCGTCGGCATCCTCCTCGGGATGCTCCTCGCCTTCGTCATGCAGCCCTTCTACACGCGTCTCAAGCCGCGCGTGGGCAGCGCGTGGGCGGCGCTCGCCGTGGTGATGAGCTCCACGCTCGCCCTCGCCGGCGGCGTGTTCGGGCTCGCCTGGCTGTTCGTCACCAAGGGCGTGCTGCTCGCGCGCGAGCTGATCGACATCGTCGGCCCCGGCGGAATGGGCGATCGCATCCTGCTCTGGACGGGCAGCAAGACCGCGCGGATCGGCATCAGCACCGAGGAGCTCACGAGGCGCGCGCGCCGGCTCGCCGAGGAAGCAGCGACGCGCACCGCGAGCGATGCCGACACCATCATCGGGGCGCTCGCGTCGTCGGTGCTCGGCGTGTTCTTCGTCATGATGACGATGCACTTCATGCTGCGAAACTGGGAGTCGGTGTCGATCCGCGCGCAGGAGACCTTCCCGCTGCGTCCCGATTACACGCGCTCGCTCTTCGCGGAGTTCCGGCGCGTCGGACGCACGACGCTCATGGGCACCATCGTCACCGGGCTCGCGCAGGGGCTCCTCGCGACCATCGGCTACTGGATCGCCGGCGTTCCGGAGCCGATCTTCTTCGGCGCGGCGACCGCCGTCGCGTCGCTCATTCCCGCGATCGGCACCATGCTCGTGTGGGTGCCCGCGGGCGTCGTGCTCATCGTCATCGGACAGCCAGGTCGCGGCGTCTTCGAGCTGATCTGGGGCGGGCTTTTCGTGGTGGCGCTCTCGGATTATTACATCCGGCCGCGACTCGTGGGCGGCGAGAGCGAGATGCCGTCGCTGATCACGTTCTCCGCGCTCTTCGGCGGCGTCGAGGTGTTCGGGCTGAAGGGGCTCGTCCTCGGTCCCGTCCTCATGTCGCTCGCCGTGGCGGTATTACGCCTCTACGCGACGGAGACCCGGTTGCGCCGCCACATCACGCGCGCGTCGATGTCCGACAAGCCGGTTCCATCAACGCGCTGAGCGCAGCTCACTTCTTGATCTTGCCGACCTCGGTGGTCGCCTTCTTCACGAGGCCTTCGAGGATGTCGAGCTGCGTGTCGAGGCTCGTCTTCGCCTGCTTGAAGTCGTCGTTCGAGACCTTCGGAAACTGATCGAGGGCGCCCGTGACGAGGCCGCGCTGCGTGTCGACCGTCTTCAGCGAGTCGCGGGCCGCCGTCGGCGCTTTGCCGCCCGCCTTGTCGACGAGCTGCCGCAGCTCGGACGTCTTCGCGTCGAGCTTCTCGAGGCGCTCCGTCGCCTTCGCGCGCGCGATGTCACGCGCTTCGGTCATCTTAGCGTCGGCCATCGTCGAGTTCGCTGACGCGTTGGTCTTGGTCGCGGGCGCCGTGCTGTTGCCGGTGGCGACGGCATCGGTGTTATCACGCTGCGCCTCCGCCGCGTTGACGCGCGCCGCACCGCGGTTGTCGGCGCCGTTCTCGATCTCCTTCCGCTCGGACTTGAGCTCCGCTTCGTGCGCGCTGTCCGCCTGCTTGGCGGGGTCACCGGCGCACGCGACGAGCGTGCTGAGGAAGAGGGAAACGAGGCTGCCGACGAGGATGGGTCGCTTGGTCATCATGGATGCCACCGCCTCTGCGGGTCTCGTGCCACGCGGAATTCCGCGGCTATTTCGACGCTCGAGCTGAGTCACCCACGCCGCGCAGCCACAGCCCGCGCGATTTGCGACATAACGGCCTCACGAACGGCTGATGCTGGTCGGGTCGACGCCGCCCTTCGCCTTCTTGATCGAATCGAAGAGGAGCTGCTTCTGGTACGTCGGGTTGTGGACGCCGAGGTCCTTGCCGCGAGCAAGGAGGAGGTAGTTGTAGAGTACACCGGCCGTGTCCGCGTCGAGCGAGAAGTTCACGCCACCGTTGCCGCCCGGCCGCGTCAGGTCGAGGTTGAACTGGGCATCGGCGAGGTCCTCATCGGAGAGCACGGCGTAGGGAGCCGCCGCCGAACGTGTGACAGGGCTGGATGCAGGCGCCGGCGAGGATGCTGCCGCACGCCGAGGACTCGGGCGATCCCAAGAGCCTGTCGCTCGCTGCGGTCCACGCGCGCAACGAGTACTTCGGCCAGAACAATTGCTACACG
>JAYTOQ010000458.1:0-2555 GCA_043747665.1 Polyangiaceae bacterium
GCGCATGAGAAGCACGCCACCACCGGCTGCGACGTCCGCCGCGAGAGCGATGCGCTCGGACGCGCACGTACAGAAGAGGAGCGGGCTCGCGGCGGGCGCCTCGGCGGCGCCGGCGCCGCGCGTGACGCGGATCGGCGCGTCTCCCGTGGCGAGCGCGACGAAGCACCCCGGCTCGACGGTCACGTCGAGCGAGCCCGCCGACGCAGGCGCCGATGTGTCGACGGCGGCGAAGCCGAGCGCGCGGAACGGCGCGCCGACCTTCTCGACGCGCTCGCGCCGTCTCATCTCGCGCGTGGCGAGCGTGCCGACGAAGCCGAGGAGAGCGACGACGGGCACGGCAATCGCGCCGAGCCGCAGGTAACGGGATCGCGTCTTGGTCGTCTCGGTCCGCGCGACGGTATCGAGCTGCGCGACGCGGCGCGCTCTCGCCTCCTGGTCCTCGCGGCGCGTACGTTCATGCTCCGGATGTCGTCCTTGGAGCACGGAAAGCGCGCGCTCGACCTCGGCGAGGTCGTCGGGCTTACCCTTCGGCTTGGGCGGGAGAGGCATGTAGCGCCTCCCCAGGATACGTCACTGGAGGCGAGGCGGAAGCTTGTGAAGTCCGACGGGCTCGGGGATCGCTTCCGAGCTGTTTTCCTCCTCTGCGTCGAGCTCGAGGAACGGGCCGCCCGACTCCTCTTCCACGACCTCGTCTTCGGCGTCCATCTCGACCGGCTCACCGGAGGTGGCAGAGGCGATGAACTCCTCGCCGAACGACTCTCCGTCGCCCATCGCAGCGACGGTGACTCGGCGCTTCGGGTCATTGGGGTCGGGAAGGAACGCGACACCGCCGTCGGTCCGGTGCGATGCCGCGCGGGCCTCACGCGCGCGCTCGAGCAGCTTCGAAGTGGAATTCATGATGGATCTCCTGACCGCGCTGGGTTGCAAACGACAGGCCTCGCGGCGCGATGATGCAGCGCCGCCCTCATCGCCTGCGCAAGAGGCGCGGGAGCGCGCGGATCGATTGTGCATACAACCTCGAGCCACGGTGCAAACTGCCCCGTGCGGATCGGAAGCTGCGAACCGGTCGCGCTGCACTGAAGCTCGAGCGACGCTAAGGCTTCGGATCGTCGGGGACGATCTCGATGTCCGCGGTCGCCGTGCACGACCCGAAGCAGCCCGTCCCGCTGACGGCGGCCTCGCTGTACGACCAGGCGAGCTTGGCGCGCTTCTTCCCGTCGCGCTTCCAGTCGCCGAGGAGTGTCTGCTTGGTCTCCCAGTGGCACCCGTCCTCCCAGTCGAGCTCCGTGCCGAGCACCAGGACCAGCGACGACTCCGCGATCTTTCCGGTGAAGCGATGCTCCGCGAAGACAGCCTCGACCGGGCCGTCGCCGGTGCAAGGGTAGAGGAGCGTGCCGTTGCCGTGCGAGATGCGCTCGTCGAGCGTGCAGCCAGGGTTGGTCTTGATGATGGAAGAGCGGAGGCTCGCCGTGCAGCGGTCGCGGTCGCGCACCATCGGCGGAGCAGCGGCAATGACGAGCGGCACGGCGGGGCCGCCGTCGCCGACGTCCGCCACCTCCACGGCCGCGACGACGGTGGGCCCTTGCCGCACGCAAGCGAGGACCGGCAAAGCAAGGCCGGCGAGGCTGACGATGGCGAGATGGTGCGCGTTGCGCATCGGGGCCGATCCTACCTCAGAAGAAGGTCGTGCCGATGCCGGCCGCGAACCCGCGCTCGCCGAGCGGGATCCCTTCCGCGAAGACGTCGAGCTTGCGATCGAACAGCGCGAGCGAGAGTCCGCCGCCGAGCTGGTACTTGTAGAGATCGGTGCCGGTGACGGCCGCGCCGTCGAAGTGCCACGCGATCGGTCCGCCGAACGCACGCGCGGTGACGTACGGAGTGAAGACGTCCGCGAAGGTCTTGCCGGCGATGGCTCCGAGGCGGAGATCGAGCGCGGTGAAGCGCGGCGACTCGGGCCGCGCGCCCGGTGAGGTGGTGCCGTCGGTGCGGGTGCCGCGGTCATCGGTGCGCGTCAGCATGTGCGTCGCGGAGAGCGTGGCTGTGAGCTGCACGAACGGGATGGCGTCGTGTCCGTCGACGACGCGCCATGCGACGCCGCCGAACGCGGCGAAGCCCGGACCGATGCTGTCGCGCGCAGCGCCGTGAACGAGCTCGCCTCCTGCGATCCCTCCGGCGCCGAGCTGCGCGCTGAAGGACGCCGAGCGATTGAGGGGAATCTGCACGCTTCCGAAGACGGCATGCCGCGTGAGATCGGCGCGCTTGCCCCCGCCGAAGAGGATGGTGGTCGACGTGAACGCGTAGCTCGTGGAGAGCCGCGCGACGGCGGGCGTGGCGGCGGCGGCATGCGCGCCGGTCCGCGGGAAATCGCACATCACGGGCCCGCCGGGATAGGCGGCGCCGCACGCGTGCGCAGCGCGGGGAGCGAGCATCGCGAACGAAGCGAGGATGGGTGACAGGATGGGTGACAGGATGGGTGAGTAGAGGAAGCGCCAGCGCGACCGGGACTCATGAGCGCGCTTGGACATCGGATGTGACCATACGCTCGAAGCTCGAGA
>JAYTOQ010000459.1:0-7413 GCA_043747665.1 Polyangiaceae bacterium
TATTTTTCAGCCAGATCGCGCGACGGCCGCCGGGCTCGTTGGCCTTGAGGAACCAGCTCTCGACGTGCGCGTGCGGCGAACCGCGATACCGCAGGTCGAGCAGGTCCTGCGGGACGTTCACGACGCGTCGCCCTCGTCTGGATCCTCGGTCGCGTCGTTCGGCGCCGGATCGTTCGGCGCCGCGTCCTCGCTGGCGCGGTCGAGCCGCGCCAGCGCCTCGCGAACGAGCTCCGGATCCACGGCGACGGTGGGGATGCGTTCGATGAGCGCACGGGCTCGAGCGAGGCGCGCGCGCCCCGCCGAGACCACCGCCGCACCGAGCAGATCGGGGCGCTTCGAGTCGAGGTCGGCCATGATCTCGGCCATCGCGCGCGGATGACCCAGGCGCGCGAGCGCGATCTTCGCGTGGAAGACACACGTGTCGCGGACGAAGTGCATGACGCCCCAGGCGCGCTTCTCGAGGTACGGTCGCGCTGCCTCGAGACCGAGCTCGCCGGCGAGCTCCACGGCGGCACGCTCGTCCTCCTTCTCGGGAGCCTGCCCGTTGACCTTCTCGCCGCGCACGACGCGCAGGATCAGCGGATGCCCCGCCTCGTCGCCGGCCTTGCCGAGGAGGATGGCGCCCGCGAGCGCGAGGTGGGGGGACGGCGCGTCGAGGAGCGCCTTCGCGCGCGTCACCATGCGGGGCTCGAGCGGCTGGCCGGCGTCGAGGCGCTCCTCGGCCACGCGAAGCGCGATGTGGACGACGGCATCGTCGTCGTCGTTGGTGGCCGCGAGGAGCGCGCGGTCGATCTCCTTGGCATCGTCGGCGATGCGCGCGAACGCGATGACTGCCTGGTAGCGCATCTCGGGCCGATCGTCGGTGAGCGCACGACGCACGCGGGGGAGCGACCGCGGGTCGGGCAGCTCGCCGAGCGCGGTGAGCGCCATCTGCCGCACGTACGCGTCGTCGTCGTCGACCGCGCGGAGGATCTTCGGGACCGCCTCCTTGGCATCGAGATCGGCGAGCCCCACCACGGCGGCGGCCCGGACCTTCGATTGCTCGTCGTCGAGACGCTTCTGGAGGAGGGGGATGGCGCGCTCCCGAACCGCCGCGTCGCCGCGTGCATGGCGAAGGAGATCGTGGATGGCAGAGGCGCGGATCTCCGGCTTCGCGCTGTCGAGATCACGCACGCTGGCCTCGAGCGTGCGCGGGAGCGGCGGCGGGGCGAGCATCGCTGTGTTCTTAGTGGCGAGCGCGGCCGCGGGCAAACGAAGGGTCGAAGGCGCGGCCCGCGATCATGAGCGCAGTGCTGGTCAAGAAGACGCTGGCGGCACCGACCAGGAGGACGTGCGGCGCGCGGAGCATCGCGGACACCCCCTGATCGAGGACGGAGCCGAGCGAGATGCCGTCACGCGTGCCGAAACCCACGAAGGCGAGCGCTGCCTCGCTGACCACGATGGCCGCCGCGGTGGAGCCGAGCTGGACTGCCACCACGCCCAGCAGGTTCGGGAGCACATGGCGCAGCACCACCCGCGCGCGATCACCCCCCAGCGCGCGCGCCGCCTCGACGAAGGCGGAGTCCCGGAGCACGCGCGTCTGCGCGAGCGCGAGGCGCGTGAACGGCGCCCATGCCGTCAGCAAGAAGACCGCGCCGAGATGAGCGCGCGTCGGACTGCGGACTGCGGAGAGCACCACCAGCGCGAGAAGGAACGTCGGGAACGCCTGCACGAGATCGCACGCTCGCGATACGGCGCGCTCGAAGCCTCCGCGCGCGAGACCGGCCACGGCGCCGAGCGGACAGCCGATGACGAAGCCCACGAGGGCGACGACGGCGGCGAGCAGGACGCCGCGCTGGGTGGCATGCGCGACGAGCGCAAGGAGATCGACGCCCGCCTCACCGCAACCGAGCGGCCACGACGGCGACGGGGCGGCCCACGACAGATCGGGATCGAGGTGCGTCGGCGAGCGCGCGCCCGATGCCACCACGGTGGTCGTCACGATCATCGCGGCGAGCGGCGCGACGCGCACGAGGATCGCACGGAGGCGCGACGGCTGCCCCATCTAGGAGCTCACCCGCGGATCGATCGCCGCGTGCGCGGCCGACGCGAGCTGCTGCGCGCCCACGAACAGCGCCCCCGAGAAGACCACCGCGGCCTCGAGCACTGGCAGATCGCGCGAGGCGTAGGCCTCGAGGATGAGCGTGCCGAGCCCACGCCGCTCGAAGAGCCGCTCGAGCACCACCGCGCCGCCGAGCAGCGCACCCAGCTGCGTACCGAGCACCGTGACGATGGGCCCGATGGCCGCGGGTATGGCGTGCACCCAGAGCACGCGCGCATGGCTCCCGCCCTTGGCGCGCGCCACGCCCAGGAACTGCGCGCGGCCGAGGTCGTCGAGCGCGGCGCGGGAGACGCGCGCGACGTGCGCCGCGAGCGGCAGCGCAAGGAGGCCGCTCGCGAAGAGGAGCCCTGCCGCGCCCGCCTCCGGATCCCCGGGCAGCGGCACCACGCGCAGCCGCGCGGCGAGCGCGAACGTGAGCACCGGCGCGAAGGCAAGGAGCGGCGTCGCCGCGAGCGCGGTCGCGCCACGATCGACCCAGCCGCGCCGCGAGCCGAGCCAGGGCCCGGCACCGAGCACGGCCGCGCCGACACCGAGCACCGCGCCCAGCACCACCGCGATCGCCGCGAGCGACGCCGTGGGCCCCATCGCATCGAGCACGCGCGCGACCGCAGACACGCCGGGTCGTCGGACGGAGTCCCCCAGGTCGAGCGTCAGCAGCCCGAAGAGGAAACGTGCATATTGCATCCATATCGGCTCGTCGAGGTGGAGCCGCGCGTTGAGGTCGGCGCGCTGCGCCTCGGTGGCCTGATCACCGAGCACGAGCGCAGCGGGATCGCCCGGCAGGATCCGGAGCGCGAGGAACACGAGCGTCGCGAGGGTGAGGACGACGAGCACCGCCTCCGCGGCTCGTCCGGCCACGCGGCTCTTCACGAAGATGGCGGAGAGCACGCGGCGCATTCGCCGGAGCCTATCCGCCGTCGCCGCCGTCGCCCGCGTCGGCCTTGCCGGCATCTGCTCCCACGAGCGGCGGCAGCGTGCCGGCCTCGGGCGTCGACGGCGGGCTCGCGTCGATCGCGGGCACGTCGGGCCCGACCGCGCTGCAGACGGGCGGCGGCGCACCCGGTGACATCACGGCGGCATCGGCGCCACCGTCCTGATCGGGGACGGCACCGGGCGGAACGAGACAGGAGAGCTTCGTCTGGTCCGTGTCGAGGATGACGCCGTTCCACGGCGACTCCTTCGCGCTACGGCAGACGTAACCGCCGCGGCAATCGCTGTTGTTTCCGCAGATGGCGACGCAGAACCCGCGCGCGACGCGCGAGCCGTACGCGCCGCTCCGATCGTCGTAGCCGCAGCCGGGGACGTTCGACGTGAAGAGCACGCACGTGGCTTGGTCGGGGCATCCGTTCGCGACGCAGTTGAACTCGGTGCAGTAACCGCCCGGCTGCGACGTGTCGCAGAGGCGATCGCCTTGCGTCGAGCAGTCCGTCGAGAGGACGCACTTGTCACCGATGGTCGGCTTGCATGCCGCCACGGTTCCGAGCACTGCCACGGCGAGCAGCGCCAGCATGCGAGAGGAATGAGTAGGCAAGTTGGATGGTCCGACAGGCGTCAAGAAAAGCGATTCGGTGCTGCGCTTCTAGCCCCATTAGCCGTTTGACATCAAGCGCCTCGGCCCCTAAAGAATGGAGCTATGGCGACCCACATCACCGCAGACTGCATCAACTGCGGCGCTTGCGAGCCGGAATGTCCGAACGAAGCGATCAGCGAGGGCGAGGAGATCTACATCATCGATCCCGAGCTCTGTACCGAGTGCGTCGGCTTCTACGATCACGAGGCTTGCCAGGCGGTGTGTCCGGTCGAGTGCTGCTTGCCCGACCCGAATCACGTCGAAGACGAGAAGGCGCTGGTCGACCGCGCGCTCACCCTTCATCCCGACGACGAAGAGCTGAAGAAGCGCGCCGAAGCGAACAACTACCCGTCTCGTTTCCGCAAGTGATCGCGTGAGCACGCGCGCCGCCAGCGACGCGCTGGTGCCTTTCGCGCGTCCTCGGCGAAGCACGTGCGCTCCGTTCGCGCTGCTGCTTGCGCTACTGCTCGCAGGATGCGGCGGCGGGGCCCCGCTCCTGCATCCCGCGCGCACGTTGGCCGCCGGCGACATCCGCGCGGCGAGCGGCGTGAGCGCGAACGTGGCTGCCGGCTCGCTCGGCGACGACCTCCGCGCGGCGAAGGATGCATCGACGCGTGATCCTTCGGCGCCCGGCCTGCCCGGCACCAACGCCGCCTACGCCAAGGGCGCGCTCGTCGCGGCAGCGATCGCGCCTGGTCTCGCGCCGTTCGTCGGGGCGCGCGTCGGCGTCGGCAATCAGTACGAGGGCGGCGTCGCGTACACCGGCCGCGCGGTCCGCGCCGACCTGCGACGTTCGTTCGACGACGGCAAGGTGTCGTTCTCGGTCGGCCTCGGGCTGTCCGCGGCGCTCTACGGACGGCAACAGGGCAGCGATCTGCCGAACGTGGATCTCGGCGCGCTCCATGGATACGGGTTCGACATCCCGCTGCTCATCGGATGGGAGAGCAACGGCGGCATCTACAAGGTGTGGGGCGGCGGACGAGGCGGCTTCGAGCGCGACGTCATCGAGAGCGTCAGGAGCGAGCCCAAGCCCGTGCCCCTCGGCCCCCCGCCGATCCACCTCGATGCGAACCGCTACTGGGGCGCTGCAGTGGTCGGGCTCGCCACGGGCTTCAACCATGTGCACGTCGCCATCGAGCTCTCGGCCGCGTACCAGGTGGTGACGGGCAACTACAACGAGAACCACGTCACGGTGCGCGGCATCACGCTCGCGCCGGCGACCGCGCTGTGGTGGACGTTCTAGCGCTCGCTACTTCCGCTCAGCGACGTGATGATCGCGCCGACCGCGCGCCACGCGACGTCGGCGGCGGCATCGGAGGCGCGCTCGTGACCCGCGAGCCACTCCGCACGGCCCTTCGACCCGACGACGTTCGCGACGCCGAGCGCCGCGGCGCACGGGATGCCGGCGACGGCGCACGCGCGCGCGAAGGCAAAGGCTTCGAGGTGCTCGACGTCGGGGCCGCTGTCGTCTTGCCCGCCCCCGCCCACGCCCACGCCCGCCAGTCGAGCCGCGAGGGCGTCGTCGACGGTGATGCCCACGGTATTTGCAATCTGCACGCTTGTCGCGCCGGCTCCGACGAGCGCAGCGTGCAGCCCGGGATCGAAGACAGCGTCCACGGGCATCGGCCCGGGCAGCGCCGCCGTGCCGTCGACCACGGAGCCATCGACGAGGCGGACGCGCACGCCGGAGACAACCGACCCGATGGGGTGCGCGGCGGCGAACGCCCCGCACGTTCCTAAAAGGAGAGCCGCGGTCGGCCGCTGCTTACTAACGCATCGCGTCATCGCGATCGAGGCTTCGACGAGCCCGACGCCCAGGGTCGCGAGCGCCAGGTCGATTCCGGGCGGAGCGACGGCGAGCCGATCCCGAAAGCGAGTCAGCTCCGGTTCCCAGGCGGCGACGATCAGCAATTTCAAGGGATTACCCGCATCGTTCACAGCTCTGCACGGCGCCGGTTGCCGGCCCTGACTCTGCCGTCTACTCTATCTATTCTTATGCGTTCTCACTTGCTCCTGACGGGCGTCCTCGCCTCCTTCACGGCCATCGGCTGCGTCGCGCCGCCGGACGAACGCCCCGACGCGGAGGCGACCTCCAGCACCGCGACGGCAGTGGTCGTCGTCGAGCGTACCGTCGGTCCGGGAGACGCCGTCCGCGGTGACGCCGTGATTGCCCGCTTCGTCCGCGTCCGCCAGGGCAGCGTCGACGAGCAGGCCCTTCGCATCGCCGGCGCCTCCGGATTCGATCGCGATCTCCCCGCGGTCGGCACCTGCTCGACCGCCGGCTTCGGCGCCGAGACCCAGGCCGCGCTCCAGCCTCGCAGCGTCGACCTCCTCGACGTCGGCGTCCTTACCGTCGACGGCGCGTCCAGCGCCCCCGGTACCTTCGCGAACGCCGGCAAGAGCACCGTTCTCCTTCCGCGGTCCATGCCGGACCCCACGGGCGTGGTCTCCGGCGTCTTCTACTCCGCGCGGTCCGCCGAGGCGTTCACGCCTGCTGCGCGGCTCCAGTTCCACACGAGCGGCGGACCCGACATGGCAGAAGGCTTCCGCGTCGACGTCCCGGCGCCCCGCGATGTCTCGGACGTGCACGTCACGTTCGCGTACGCCGCGCTCGGCTCGGCCTCGCCCGGTCTCGAGGTCAGCTGGGAAGCGGATGCAGTCGCCGGTGAAGCCCGCGATGTCGTCTACGTCGACGTCCTCGGTCCCTCGTCCCAAGCCCGCCGCCTCGTCACGCGCTGCGCGACGCTCGACGTCGGCCAGCTCGCCATCCCCGGCACCGCCGTCGGCAACCTCGAGGACGGTCAGCTCGCCGTGCACCGCCTCCATCGCGAGAGCTTCCGCGCCAAGGGCATCGAGCCCGGCGAGATCCGCTTCGACATCGCGCGCGTCATCGCTTTCCACCGCGGGTCCTGAACCGCTAGAGACACGGCATGCGCGCGTCGGTCCGCTTTAGCTCGTGCCGCTCGCGCCGCTCGCGCTCGCTCGCTCTTCCTGCTGTCGCGCTTCTCGCGCTCTGCGCAGCAGCGACGAGCACCAGCACGCCGGCGAGCGCGGAACCGCCGAAGCCGACGCACGCCCCCGCCGCTGCGCCCGCGAAGCGCTCGACGGCGGCGGTTCCTGCATCGCGCGGCTGGCACAGCGCGACGCCCGGCAAGACCGCGCCGGTCGACGAGCACGGACGCGCGGTGCTCGTGCTCCAGGGCCTCAACATCCCCGATCGTGTCGAGCTCACGCCACACAGTGATCGCGGCGGCTTCTCGGCGGAGGACCTCGACCGCGCGGCGCACGTCATGCGCGACCACAGCGGCAACGAGCATCCCGTCGAGCCGCGGCTGCTCGATCTGGTCTACCGCATCCAGGCGCATTTTCGCGCCCACGAGGTCCGCATCATCTCCGGCTATCGCGCCCCGCACGGGGGCGCGACCTCCAACCACGGCAAGGGCCGCGCGATGGACCTCGTCGTTCCCGGCGCGAGCGACGAGGAGGTCGCCAAGCTCGCGCGCGAGCTAGGCTTCGCCGGCGTCGGCGTCTATCCAGTGAGCGGCTTCGTCCACGTCGACATCCGTGAGCGCTCGTATTTCTGGGTCGACACGAGCGGCCCAGGCAAGCGCAGCCGCATTCGGGGAATCCTCGCCGATGTCGCCGCCAGGAGCGACGCGCAGGCGGTCGCGCGCGGCGAGCGATCGGTCGGTCCGTTTCACGTCGGCACCGACGTCGACGCAGCCATCGGCAGCACCGCCCT
>JAYTOQ010000460.1:0-2171 GCA_043747665.1 Polyangiaceae bacterium
CGTCGTTGCGGCGGGCATCGTCGTTGCGGCGGGCATCGTCGTTGCGGCGGGCATCGCCGCAGCGGCGGCGCGCTGGGCCGGCGCATCCGGCAGCGAGGACGCAGCGGTGCTCGACGGCCCGGGCGTCGGGCTCGCCGGCGGCGGCGGCGGCGTGCTCACATGCGCGACGTTCGCCGGGGCAAGGTTCGGGGGCGAGCCGTCGAGCGGGCTCAGCGTCGCCGCGCCTGTCTTGCATGATGCATGCAATTGCTGCCCGCCCGACACGCGCTGTCCGTCGGCGAGGCCGCATCCCGTGACCACGACCGAGCCCTCGTGGAGCGTCACGACGATGGCTTGCTCGCCGGGCTGCCACGCGACATCGAACCGGGTCCCGGTGACCTTCACCTCGAAGGGCCCTGCGTCGACGAGCCAGCGGGTGTCGTTCCGATGCACGACGCGGGCGTGTACGACCCCGCTCTCGATGAGGAGCCGTGCGCCGCGCGGCGTGATCTCGGCGACGCGCGCGCGCGCACCCGCCGCGATCCTGACCTGCGTGCCGTCGGAGAACGTGAGCGGCAGATCTGCGTCGGCGGCCGCCGCGAGAAATGCGCCGGCGAGACCGGCGTTGCTCGCCGCAGTACCGCCTGCGCTTCCGGCGCCGACCGTGAACGTGAGCGCGCGATGGCTCTCGCGCCACGCGGCGAACGCGAACACGAGGACCGTGGCGGCGACCGCCAGCGCGGCAAGTGCGGCGCCCTTGCGGAGCCGCAGCGGCGCGCCGCCGGGACGAAAGCGTGCACGTCCTTCGCCGGCCGCGAGCCTCGCGCGGACGCGGCTGGCGGCGTCGCGGCTCGTGCGTGCCTGCTCGAGCGATCCGGAGACGTGACCGCCGAGGCGTATCCAGGGCGCCAGCGCGGGGAAGCGCCGTGCGCGACTCAGGAAGTGCCTCTCGGCGTCCTTCAGTCGACGCTTGGCCGTCGACAGCGACACGTCACATGCCACGGCGATCTCGCCCATCTCGAGCCCCTCGATGAAGCGCAGGCTGAAGAGCACGCGGTCGTCAGCGCTCATCCCGCGGAGCACCTCGAAGGTGCAGCGCGTCGCCTCGGTGATCTCCTCGCTCGCGACGCGCGCATGCGTCGGCGGGGGCTCGGGCACGTCGGCGACGAAAGAGAGCCAGCGACGGCGAACCCGCCTCCGGATGTGCTCGCGTGCAGTATGCACGGAGATCCCAGTGAGCCAGCTCCGCAGAAGGGCGACGGCGATGTCCGCGTCGGTCGCGCCGCCGCTGGTCGCGCTCGCCACGAGACCGGGCCGCAGCTCGCGGACCGTGCTGTCGCGCCCGTCGCGCCCGTCGCGAGCGGACGCGGAAGCACCCGGGCGCTCGCGGCGCGACGTGTCGCCCTTCGGTTGTCGAATCGGCGTAAGCACGAGCTCCCCCAGTGTCGCGACCCCTCCGGCGCGGTTCAAAAAACCGACCGGCCCCGGATGAGGTCCGCGGGTAGCAGCGAGAGCCCATGGCCGAAAGAGCCCTGGTCCGCCGAAGTACGCTGCTGGGACCGTGCCGATCCAGGTGGAGGCGAAACAAGGCGCTCATGTAAGAAAATAGAGGTGGATGAGGGCTCGGTCCGCCTCTTGCTCCGGGCGGTCCCAATGATCTCGCGCATCCGCTCGACTGCCCTCCTTCTTCTCGTCTGCACTGGCGTCATGGTCGCTGCCTGCGGAGGGTCCACGGACGCCAGCATCGCGGGCGACGACCCGGAGCTGAAGGCAACAGGCGCCCTCGCGGCCGGCGACTTCCCGATGACCGAGCAGGCCGGCGGGCAGCTCTCTCCATTCGGATGCCGTCACTACGAAGCGCTCCACGTCGGCGGTGGCAAGAGCCCGCAGGCGACGCTCGAGCCGCGCCTCGACAGCGCCGACAAGTCCGAGATCGACGCGGACGGCAGCTGCGGCGGCGAGGAGCTGCCCAAGAACAACAGCAGCGTCTATCCGCTGAAGTACCTCTCGAAGAACGACTGCGGCGCGGCGATCTACGAGGGCACGATCAAGTGGACGACCTCGGGAAAGGTGACGCGCACCATGCGCCTCACCGACTACCGCGTAGGCACCTGCAAGACGAAGCCGGCTCGCCTCGTCACCGCCATCACGTCCACGTATCAGGGTCAGACCAACCCGATCGCGACCTACTA
>JAYTOQ010000461.1:0-2152 GCA_043747665.1 Polyangiaceae bacterium
CGCAAAAGGCCCGCGCCAAAATGCACGCGCCGAGCGCGGCGGTCATGATTCCGACGAAGAGGATGCGTTTCTCACGAGGCACGTCGCTTGCCTTGCGCCGGCCGTGAAGCAAGCGAAGCCATCGGTCAGTTTTCAGCGTTTCCTCGGACTCGTCGGACTCGTCGGATGCCTTTCGATCGGTGCCGCTGGCTGTACCGCCGACGCGCCTATGAACGAGGCGACACGCACGAGCGCGCAGGCCATCAAGGGCGGCGAGCCCGACAGCACGGCAGCCGTGGTGCTCGCGGGACATCGCGATCTCCAGTGCACCGGCTTCCTCGTCGCCGACGACGTCCTCCTCACGGCGGCCCATTGCGCCGCGGTGACGGAAGGAAAGGGCTGCGGCGCTTATCCAACGACCTTCAAGACGCCCAAACAGCTGCTCGTCTACGCAGGGAACGACGTCGCGGACGCGAAGGGGCGGTACCTCGAGGTCGCGAAGGTGGTGCCCATCGGAGGTGCGGACGGCCTCTGCGGTCACGACATCGTTGCGCTCGTCCTCGCAAGACCCGCGGGCATCGTCGCGTTCGAGCCCCGCCTCGACGACGCTCCGGTCGAAGGCGAGCACGTGAGCCTCCTCGGCTTCGGGTACCTCTCGCCGACGGATCCAGAGTCGACCGGCGTGCGTCGAAAGCTCGGCGGCACGATCACCAACGTCGGGGCACGCGAAGGCTCGTCGACCTACGGGCCCGGGACCGACACGGACTTCGCCGTCGACGCAGGTCCCTGCGCGGGCGACTCCGGCGGCCCCGCGCTCGATTCGCGTGGCCGCGTGCTCGGGGTGATGTCGCGTGGGAACTCGGCGCTCTGCGAGCAGATGACGTACACGCGGCTCGACTCCCACCGCGACTGGCTGACGGCGACCGTGCGCGACGCGGCGCAAGCGCGCGGCGCGAGCCCGCCTGCGTGGGCGGCGCTCTCCGCGCCCAGCTCTCCGCCCGCGACCGAGCCGCCCGCCACGAGCCCCGGCGCCGCCCCTGCGGAAGGGGCACCCGCGGACTCCCACGGTGGCTGCACGTCGACCGGCCGCCCCGTCGCTCCGCGCGAAGGCGGAACGTTCGCGCTGATCGCGTCGTTCGTCGTCGCGCTCGCGGTGGTAATTCGATCGAGGCGGCGGCGCGCAGGTCTGGCGTTGCTCTCGACGACGATGCTCTTCGCGTGTGGTCGTGGCGACGACCTCGCCGACGAGGAGCGGTCGGGACGTGCGACGTCGGCGATCCAGAAGGGGCAACCCGCTCCTGGCCTCTCCTTCGCGGTCGGCGTTCGCTCGTCGCTCGGAAGCTGCAGCGGAACCCTGATCGCGCCGAACCTCGTGCTCACGGCACGTCACTGCGTCGTTCGAAAACTCATCCAGGACGGAGAGTGCCAGAGCGGGGTCGTCGGGGCGCCTTCCAGCATCGAGGTCACGACCGCCCCGACGCTCGAGGGCGCCTCGTGGCGCAAGGCCGTCAAGCTCACCGTCCCGGAGGCGATCGCGGGCTGCAATCCAGACCTCGCGCTCGTCGAGCTCGGCGAAAGCATTCCGCCGGGCGAAGCGTCGCCGGCGACGCCGCAGCTCGCCGGACGCAAAGGCGCTTCCGCAGGTGGGCACTTCGACGTAAAGGGCGTGGCCGTCGGCTACGGCAACGACGAGCTCGGCGGAACGGGTGAGCGTCGGAGCCGAGACGTGTCGGTCGTGTGCGCAAAGAATGACACGAGCTTCGTGTGCGGCGCCGACGACCTCGCGCACATCCACGACTTCGAGGTCGTCGTGTCCGAAGGCGCGTGCGAAGGCGACTCCGGCGGCGGTCTCTACGCCGGCGTGACCGACGCAGCACCGGTCGTGAGCGCCGTCGCGGCCAGAGCGCAAACCCTCGAGAGCGGTCTCTGCGGACGGGTCGCCTACACGCGCCTGGACAGGTTCGACGACTTCCTGACGAACGGAGCACGCCTCGCCGCTTCCGAGGGAGGCTACGCGGTGCCGGAGTGGGCTGCCGACACCACCGAGCCCGCCGCTCCCTCTGCCGCGGCGTCCACGAACGCCGAGCCTCCGGGAGCGACACCCCAGTCGACGACGACGACGAGCTCGTGCGCGGCCTCCCCGTGGGCTCCGTCCCATGACGGTCCATCGTTC
>JAYTOQ010000462.1:0-4439 GCA_043747665.1 Polyangiaceae bacterium
AAGTGCGTGTCCTCGCAGAACGTGACGCTTCCCGCGGTGCAGCCCGGGTAGCGCACGCAGCCGTGGGTCGCATCGCTCGGCTCGGGCGCCGGCGAGCAGCCGTCGATCTTCGCCCAGCGCTCGGCCGAATTCTTGCCCCACGCGACGCGCTCGTCGTGATCGTGCGTGCGATGGGTGACGAGGACCGGCATGGGCGCGCAGCCGGTCTCCTGCGCCCATGAACCGTCGCCGACGGCGATGGCCCGGACGAGCCGAGGCCGCTTGCAGCCGAGGTGATGCACGAACTTGCCTCCGTAGCTGAAGCCGAGCGCGAAGACGTGGCTGCGATCGATGCAGTATGCATTCGACATGGCCTCGACGATGTCGGCGACGAAGTCGAGGTCGCTATCTCCGGCGAGGTCCCAGATTGCGCCGTGCGAGTCCGGGTACACGGTGAAGGCGCCCAGATCGTGCTCCTCCATCCTGAACCACGACTGGAACGCCCGGCCGTTCGTGTACCAGCCGTGGAACGTCAGCACGACGGGGTACGCCCGCGTCGAGTCGTAGCTACTCGGCGGCCAGACATGGAACGTGCGACCCGACTTCGTCGCATACGACCTCTTCCCCGTCTCGTGCGCTGCCGCTCCGCAGCCCGCCGATGACGGCGGCGTCAGGGCTGCGCTCGGCGGCGGTGCCGTGGGCGTTGGAACGAGGGCGGGCCCCCCCGGCGTGGTGGTGCGATTGGAGCGGGCGAGGCGGATGCCGCAGCCGATGACCACGCCGGCTACCACGGCGCCGGCCACGACGGCCACGATCGCGGAGCGGCTCCTCGTCACCACCAGCGAGCGTAGCGCACGTGGGTCAGGGCGGCGCGACGGTCAGCGCGGGATGGTCGTGGCTGTGGTGGTCATCAGCACGATGGGTCGCGCGTGCCATGGTGTGTGGGCGGTGAACGGATCGCCCGAGACCCGCACGTGCGAGCCGACGAGCGACTTCAGCGGGATACCTTCGCTCGACGTCAGATGGAGCTCGGCGACACGGGGCTCGTCGATGCCGATGGCGCAGCGAGGTGTGTCGAGGTGCAGGATGTACGGGTGCGTCTTGCCGCGCGCGGGATGCTCGAAGGCGTCGTCGACGAAGATGCGGCCTTCGAGCGTGACGTGCTTGCCGCCGAGCTCGCTGTCGACCTCGACGCACCTCTCGCCGGCCGGGAGCTCCTTCCGTGCGGGCGGCTGCTGCTCGGCGACGCCTCCGCTCGGCGCCCCGGCCGTCGTCGTCACGGGTGTCGGGACATCGCGCACGCCCACGACTGAGGGCGCTGACGCTTCATGACCACACGCGAGAGCGAGCAGGCACCAAGCCAGGACGAGGACCGACGCGGCGCGACGCATGCATGGAGGACGCTCGGCGATGGGCGATCGATTCCCGGCCGGTCAGACGCAGCCGTCGGGTCCGCAAACGGCACCTTCGGCGAGGACCTCTGGCCTGGCATCGAGCTCCTTCCACGACTGAGCGAGCGCGCGGAGGAGCAGCTCGGCGGGCTGCGCGCCAGAGACGGCGAGCTTGCCGGCGAAGACGAAGAACGGCACGCCGCTGATGCCGAGCTGACGAGCCTCGTCTTCGTCGTCGCGAACCTCGAGGGTGAACGCGTCGCCGGCGAGCGTGGCGCGGACCTCCTCGGCCTCGAGGCCGGCCTCGGCGGCGAGGCGGACGAGCGTCTCCGGATCTCCGATGGGTGCACCTTCGGTCATGTAGGCGAGGAGCAAGCGCTCCTTCACGGCGTCCTGCTTGCCGCGCTCGAGCGCGAGATGGAGCACGCGATGTGCGTCGAAGGTGTTGCCGGGCCGGATGCGCTCGAAGTGGAAGTCGAGCCCATCTGTTGCGGCCACGTCGGTCATCCGCGCGACCATGCTCTCCGCTTCCTTCATCGAGCAGCCGTACTTCTTGGCGATGCGCTCGGCGTATGGGACATCGCTGGTCCGCTCCTGCGGCGCAGCGGGATCCAGCTCAAAGGCGCGCCAGACGACCTCCACCGCATCGCGATGCGGGAATTTCTCGAGCGCTGCTTCGAGCCGTCGCTTGCCGACGTAGCACCACGGGCATGCGATATCGGACCAGACGTCGACGCGTAGCTTCTTCATGGGGTGGCAATGTAAAGCGGGATGGGGTCCCGCGCAGCTCGGCCGGCGCCGCCGTCGAGCTTGGACGCCAGCATGCTGCGACTTTACGGGCTCGAAGCGAACGACCCCGCCGAGCCTTTCGGCCGGACGGGGTCTCTCACCGCTCAACTCGTTCGAGCGAGCGCGTCAGCGCGTCAGCGCGTCAGCGCGTCAGCTGCAGCCCATCGAGTTGCCGCAGTTCAGGCACTTGTAGCAAGCGCCGTTGCGGACCGTGATGTGGCCGCATACGTCGCAAACGGGCGCGTCGCCCATCATCGCGTCGAGCTGCGCGTCGAGCGGAGAGGCGTGCGCCGCCGCTTCGTGCGCGAAGTCACGACCACCGCCATGCCCCGAGGGCGGCGTGCCTGGGCGGATCTTCGCCTCCAGCGACTCCGCCTCAGATGCGCTGCGCGCGACCGCCGCCGGCGTGTAGCTCAGCGACGCGGGACCGTGCATGGCGCCCGGCAGCTCGGAGTCGCTCACGCGATCCTCCTTGTTGCCGCCGCCGAGGAAGCCGACGTGCTGCACGGCCTCCTCTGCGTCGGGCTTCACGTGGGCGAGGTCATACCGGCCAAGGTACTCGCAGCCGAGCACGCGGAAGAGGTAGTCGACGATCGAGGTCGCCATCCGCACGTACGGATGACCCTCGACGAGCCCCTGCGGCTCGAAGCGCGTGAACGTGAACTGTTCCACGTACGTCTGGAGCGGCACGCCGTACTGGAGGCCGATCGAGACGCTCATCGCGAAGCAGTTCATCAGCGAGCGGAAGGCAGCGCCCTCCTTGTGCATGTCGATGAAGATCTCGCCGAGCGTGCCGTCCTCGTACTGGCCGGTGCGCAGGAAGATCTTGTGACCACCCACGCGCGCCTCCTGCGTGAAGCCGACGCGCTTCTTCGGGAGACGAACGCGGAGGCCCGTCGGACGCGAGCCGCGGTTGGCCTGGAGGCCGAGCGTGAGCTGCGTCACGTCCTGCGGCTCCGACGTCTTCGGGATGGGCGAGAGCGGTCCGTCATCCACCGACCGCCGGACGCTGTTGCTCACGCTCGTCTCGGAGAGCTTCGCCTCGAGCTCGAGAGCCGCGCGGGCGTTGGCAAGAGCTTCGGCCTTCTCCGCGTCGGTCTCCTTCACCTTCGTCGTCGTCGACAGCGGCTGCGACGCCTTGCATCCGTCGCGGTAGAGCGCGACCGCCTTGAGACCGAGGTGCCAGCCCTCCTCGTAGACCTCGGACACGTCCTCGACCGTTGCGTCGTTGGGTAGGTTGACCGTCTTCGAGATCGCTCCAGAGAGGAACGGCTGCACCGCCGCCATCATCTTCACGTGGCTCATCGGCGCGAGGTAACGCTCGCCCGTCTTGCCGCAGCGGTTCGCGCAGTCGAACACCGGGTAGTGCGACGGCTTGAGGTAGGGCGCCCCCTCGATCGTCATGCGACCGATGATGGTGTCCTGGGCCTCGTCGATCTCGGCCTTCGTGAAGCCGAGCGTCTCGAGAAGCGAGAAGCGCTTCGCGGTGCGCTGCTCCTTGCTGATGCCGAGGCGGTCGTAGGTCTCCTCGCCGAGCACCCATGCGCCGAACGCGTGATCGAGCTCGAAGATGCCGGGGAGCGCTGCCTCTGCCTTCGTGAGGTCCGCGTCGGTGAGGCCGCGATCCTTGAGCGTGCGGCGGTTGACGTTCGGCGCGACGAGCAGCGTATTCGTTCCGCTGACGTAGGCGACGATCTCCTGGCACTCGCTCGCGCTGTAGCCGAGCTTGCGCAGCGCGCTCGGAACCGACTGGTTCACGATCTTGAAGTAGCCGCCACCGGCGAGCTTCTTGTACTTCACGAGCGCGAAGTCGGGCTCGACACCCGTCGTATCGCAATCCATGAGCAGACCGATGGTGCCCGTCGGCGCGAGCACCGTGGCTTGCGCGTTGCGGTAGCCGTGGCGGTCACCGAGCTCGACGGCCTTGTCCCAGTCCTCGCACGCCGCGCGATAGAGCTCGGGCGGGCACTTGTCGCGGTTGATCTGGTAGGCCGCGTCGCGGTGCATGTTCATGACGCGGAGCATGGGCTCACGGTTCTTCGCGAAGCCGACGAACGCGCCCTTCGACGCCGCCATCTCGGCGGAGGCCGCGTAGGCCTTGCCGCACATGATCGACGTGAGCGCCGCGGCGATCGAACGACCTTCGTCCGAGTCGTAGGGAACGCCCATCTGCATGAGGAGCGAGCCGAGGTTCGCGTAGCCGAGGCCGAGCGGGCGGTAGTCGTGGCTGTTCCGCGCGATGTCCTTCGTCGGGTAGCTCGAGAGATCGACGAGGATCTC
>JAYTOQ010000463.1:0-3102 GCA_043747665.1 Polyangiaceae bacterium
TCCCGCGAAAGGCAACGCCAGGGACGTCTCGAAGTAGGCGTTCGGCGAGCGCGTGCTAGAACGCCCCGCTGCTGCACGCTGCAGCTCGTCAGGGAGTGAAGAACGACATGCGCAACGGCCTCTTGATCGGTGCAGTGACGGGACTTGGCGCGATCATGGCCGTGGCCTGCGGGTCGACCGCCACGGTCGCCGATACGACGCTGCCCGAGGTCGAGGGCGGCACGAGCGGCAATCCTGGCACCAGCGGCCTTCCGGGCAGCAGCGGCAATCCCGGTAAGGACTCCGGCACGAGCGGTACGAGCGGCGACAGCGGCACCGACGGCGGCGACGGCGGCGACGGCGGCGACGGCGGCGGCGTCATGCCCACCACGTTGAAGCCAGGCGCCGCGATCCTGATCGGCATCACCTCGGACGGTTACGTCGCCTATCTCTCGATCGGCGCCGCGTCGGCGAGCCTCGAGGTCGTACCGGTGACCGGCGGCGCGCCGACGGTGCTCATCCCGACCTTCGCGCAGACCGACGGCGTCGTCGTCAGCGGCGCGTCCGTCGCTTACTGGACGACCGTGACCGCGGGCATCGGCACGCTCGGCTACTGGACGAAGGCCTCGGGTCCGAAGGCCGCCGTCGCAACGCTCTCGAAGAGCGGAATGTTCTCCTCGACCACCGACTCGGCGCGCATCGCGTTCTCGGTCGGCGCGACCGCGACCACCACCGACCTCGCGCTCACCACGCCGGTGGCGGCGGCGAATACGCCGGTGCTGACGGGCGCAACGGGCGCCGGCAGGGCCATCAACCTCGCAGCGGCGGCCGGTGTCGGCGGCGCAGCCCCGACCTGCGCGCCGGTCATCCGTTTCAAGGGAAATATCTTGTTCGCGGCGTACTGCACCGGCGTCTCGCCGACGGCCACTGCAGCTCGTCTCGTCACCATCCCCGACGCGTCCACCACGGCGAAGCGCCTCGACAACGCGAGCAATACCGCCCTCGGATCGATCACGCCGTTCGTGTCGGCCGACACCACGGGCACGAAGGTCTTCGTCATCAACAGCGGCGCCAACGCCACCGGGCGCGTCATCTTCAACGCCGCCGCGCTGACGCAAGCGAACCTGGAGAACGACACGAAGGACGGCCTCATGCTCGATGACGGCACGGGAGTCTTTTATCGCCTCCAGAACGCCGCCGGCACGACCAAGGCCATCAAGCACGCGACCACCGCGGCGTCGCCCGTCATCACGCCGCTCGTGGCGACCAATGCCGAGGGCTTCTTCGCCGTCAGCAACGATCAGACGCACGCGCTCTATCACACGCTGCCGCCCGCCTCCGGCCTCGTCGACATCCGGTCGCTCGCGACGAAGCCGCCGGCTCTGTCGGTCGACATCGTCGCCACCGCGGTCGCGTTCCCGTTCGGGTTCACCGGAAACGGAGCGAGCGTCCTTTATCAGACCGACGTCGACGCCAAGGGCGTCGGCAATCTCAAGTCGAAGCCGACCGCGGGCGGCGTCGAGAAGCAGCTCGCCGCAGCGATGTACGACGCGCGCCCGCTTCGCACCGGCACTGGCGTGCTCGTTGTCGACAATCCCGTCGACGACGCCACGAACCAGATCATCAACGTCGACATCAAGTATCTCGACTCCGCTGGCGCCGCCGCCCCCGCGCTCCTCGCCGATACCGTCCCCAGCGACGGGTTCGACGTCTCGGGGACCCATCTCGTCTACGCCCGGTTCACCGGCGCGAGCGCGGGCCTTTACGCGATCGCTCTCCCCTAGGGCGCGCCACCCCGCCCCGTCTTCCAGGAGCTTCGAGCCATGCCCCGTAACGTGCACGTTGGGTTGATCCAGGCTGCCACGCCGTACGAGGCGGGGTGGAGCATCGCGAAGACGCAGAAGGCGGCGCTCGACGCGCACATCCCGCTCATCGAGGAGGCAGGCAAGAAGGGCGTGCAGATCCTGGGGCTCCAGGAGATCTTCAACGGCCCCTACTTCTGTCCGAGCCAGGACAAGTTCTGGTACGACGCGACCGAAGCCATCCCGGGACCGACCACCGAGATGATGCAGGCCTACGCCAAGAAATATCAGATGGCGATGGTGGTGCCGCTCTACGAGCGGGAGCAGGCTGGCGTCTATTACAACAGCGCCGCGGTCATCGACGCCGACGGCAGCTACCTCGGCAAGTACCGCAAGCATCACATCCCGCACACCAACCAGTTCTGGGAGAAGTTCTTCTTCCGCCCCGGCAACATGGGCTTTCCGGTGTTCCAGACGCGCTACGGCAAGGTCGGCGTCTACATCTGCTACGACCGCCACTTCCCGGAGGGCGCGCGTGCGCTCGGCCTCAACGGCGCCGAGATCGTGTTCAACCCGTCCGCCACCGTCGCAGGGCTCTCGCAGTACCTCTGGAAGCTGGAGCAGCCCGCACACGCCGTCGCGAACGGATACTTCGTCGCCGCGTCGAACCGCGTCGGCACCGAAGCGCCGTGGAACATCGGCAAGTTCTACGGCACGAGCTACATCGTGAATCCGCGCGGCGAGTTCCTCGCGACGGCGTCCGAGGACAAGAGCGAGCTCGTCTCGGCCGTGTGCGACCTCGACCTCATCGAAGAGGTCCGCAAGACGTGGCAGTTCTATCGCGACCGGCGCCCCGAAGCGTACGGCGACCTCACGAAGGCCTGACCGCACGTTCTGAATCGGCCCGGACCTAGTAGTGCGCGAAACCCTTGCCGGCCCACAGATAGCCGGCCGTCGATGACGCGCTGATGAAGCCACCGCCCAGCGGCACGAGCCAGTAGAACCCCTTCTCGAACGCCTTGTCGGAGAGGAGCGAGCTCGCCAAGGTCCACACCAGCGCGCCGCTCGCTGCACCGCCGAGCGCACCGAAGAAGGCGCCGTCGTTCTTCGTGCCGCGAAATGCCGCCTCGCCCGTCGCCCAGGTCCCGAATGCCACGGCCGGGATCGAGAGCACGCCGAGGGTGACGGTGATGAAGCTCAGGAAGCTGCTGATGACGCCGTTGTCGCCGTGCGTCGATATCCCGAGCATTCCTGCCGTGAACATGCCGGGGAACGCGCCGACGAACGTAGTGGTCGCCGTCGGCAGGTAGCGTTGTTGCCC
>JAYTOQ010000464.1:0-2528 GCA_043747665.1 Polyangiaceae bacterium
GCAAGGAGCCCGGTCTGTGCCGACGTGGTGCGCGCGCGCGCCCGGGCCTCGAGCGTTCGACCGAGCAGAACGAACGCGAGGATGAAGCTGGCTGCCTCGAAGTGCACGTCGGGCGGACGCGCATCGGTCGCGAATGTGGCCGGCGAGATGGTGGCGGCCGCCGAGTAGAGGAACGCCGTGCCCGCGCCGAGCGCCACGAGCGTGTTCATGTCGGCGGTGCGCGCCTTCAGCGCCGCCCAGGCCCGCACGAAGAAGGAGCGAGCGATGATCATGACGGCTACCGTCGACACCAGCAGCGCCCAGCGCAGCAAGGGATGCATCGCGGCGCCTTGCAGGCCCGGCGCGAGCACCGATCCGTGCGCCATGAACGGCATGCCGAAGATCATCTGCAGCGCCGCGATGGCGAGGGCGACGATCGCGCGACTCGCGTCACGACGCTGCTGCTCGGCTTCGGCTTTTGCAGCCTGTGTCGCTCCACGGCGCGCGAGGATCTGCTCGGCGTTCGCGGCCGGCTCGTACCCCGCGGCCAGGATCGCATCGAGCGCGCTCGCGAGGTCTTTCTTCGGATGGCGGAGCGTGACCTTCGCCGAGCGCGCCGCGAAGCTCACCTCCGCCTTGGTCACGCCGGGCGCCTTCACCAGCGCGCGCTCCACGCGATTCGCGCAGGCCGTGCACGTCATGCCCGTCACCGGAATGACGAGGACGTCGGCAGGCGCGCTCGACGCGACAGGCGGGGAAGGGGGCACGGTCACGCCTCTTCGCTTAGCATGAGCGCGGTAGAGCATGGCGTAGCTGCGGAGACCTGGCTCGGCGGACTCGACGGGCACACGATCGTCCTCGCGCTGGTGCTGGTCGTCACTGCCGTGGCCGGCAAGGTCGCCTCGGGCCTCGGGGTGCGCGGCAAGAGCGCCGATAGGCTCACCATCGGCCTCGGGATGATGCCCCGCGGCGAGGTCGGTCTCATCTTCGCCGACGCCGGGGCGCGCATCGCACCCGGCGGCACCCCGCTGTTCTCGCCTGGGATCTATGCGGCCCTGGTCGCGGCGGTGTTCGCGACGACGCTGATCGCGCCTCCGGCGCTGGCCGCACGCATCCGCTCCCGTCGCGCCCGGCGATCCGCTGTCACCCGAACAGCGGCCGAAAGCGAAACCGATCGCGAGGAGTCCGCGTAGAGTACGCGGGCCGCAGAGTCAGGCAAGGAGGCTGGGAATGAAGCGTGCCATCACCATCACCATCGCGATCGTCGCCGGGATCGCTGCCGTCGGCTGTGACGACAAGAAGGCGACGAACCTCGCGCCCGCCGCGAGCTCGCTCGCTCCGTCGACCGTCGCGCCGTCCGCGAAGACGATGAAGTTCGCGATCGACGCCAAGAGCTCCACCTCGATCGACATGCCCGCTCCGAAGGAGCACATCAAGGCTGGCGCCGATGCCGCGACCGGCACGCTCGACGTCGACTTCACCAACCTCGCGAGCACCCGTGGCGAGGTGAAGGCCGACCTCACGACGCTCTCCACGAAGACCTTCGGCGATGCCGACAAGGACAAGACCCAGACCGGTCACGCGCGCACGTGGCTCGAGGTCGCCGACGGCGAAGAGGGCAAGCTCCCCGACGACGTCAAGGCCACCAACCGCTACGCGGTCTACGCGATCCGTTCGGTCGACAAGCTCAGCGCCACGGATCTCACGAAGGTCGCTCCGACCAAGGACGGCGCCGACGAGGTCCGCACCGTCTCGGCGACCACGCACGGCGAGCTCCTCATCCACGGCCACAAGGTGGAACGCGACGCCGACGTCGACGTCGCGTTCCACTACGCGCCCGGCACGGCGGCGGACAAGCCCAAGTTCCTCACCGTCAAGTCGAAGACGCCCATGCGCGCGACCCTCGCCGATCACGACGTCAAGCCGCGCGACGGCTTCGGCAAGATCGCGAAAGGTGCCTTCAATCTACTCGGCACCAAGGTCGCCGAGTTCGCCGATGTAACGCTCGATCTGCGAGCAAATGCGCAGCCGTGATACCGTTTGCGCGACCCGTCATCACAAGCAAGGAGTGAGAGAGATGCGACCGAATCTGAGTCTCGAGACGATTTCCGCGGCGCTTGCCGTCCTGGGCACCGGCGTCATGCTTTCTTTGACGCCCGCGTGCGGAGGTGATCCGAAGACCCCCGTCGACGCGAACGAGGTCAACGGCGCGACCGAGAAGGCCGCGGACGGCGCGAGCCACTGCGGCGCTGGCAAGGACCACAAGGCCGGCCAGGCGGCTTGCTCTGCCGCTGCCGGCGAAGCAAAGCCTGCCGACACGAGCGCGGCTGGCGGTGCAACGTCGACGGCCACTCCGTCGACCGCGATGCCGGCGGCAACGACGTCCTCGGCAACGACGCCGTCGACGCCCGCCGACGCAAAGGCAGCGGCTGGCACGCCGGCGCCCGCCTCCACCACCGGCAAGAAGCCGGCAGCTCCGGCGATGCCGCCCGCCAAGAAGGGCGGATCGGGGAGCTGCGGCGCGGGAACCTGCAGCGCGAAGAAGTGAG
>JAYTOQ010000465.1:0-1626 GCA_043747665.1 Polyangiaceae bacterium
CCACGAGCACGAGCGCCTCGAGCTCGTCGAGTCGCAGGTCGAAAGCAGTTCGGTCGCTCTTCACCTCGGCGCGGAGCCGCTGGATCTCTGCTGACGTCACAGGAGCCGGCCCGTGTCGAGGACACGCTCGCGCAGAGCTTGCGGAGCTTCCTCCATCGCGACAAGGTCGACGCGGGTTTCGAAGAGCGCCATCAACGCGGACAGCACATCGAAGTAGCGAGCAGGTGGAAGCTTCTCCACGGCGAGATCGACGTCGCTCTCGAGGCGCGCGCTCCCGACGGCGAGCGACCCGAACAACCAGACGCGAGCCGCGCCAGCCGCACGCAGCAAGTCTGCGGCGGCGTCCAGCTTCACGCACAGCCGGCGCGTGCGCTCCTCGACCGCGGCATCGCCAGCGCGCGCTTCTGCGCGTAGCCGCTCTGCGACGTGTTCGACGGTGACCGCCACGACAGCAAGGATAGCAGCTGAGACACGCGGCAGCCGCACGTCATCCGACCAACGCGGCGGACCTCACTTCGAGCCGAGGAATCGCCTCGCAAAGAAGAGCGGGTAGACCGCGAGGAAGAGGTTCGGCGCCCACCAGGCAGGATCGAAGTCGCGGCGAATCGTCCAGAAGGAGAGCGCCATCAGCCCCGACGCGGCGGTCGCGGTGAGAGACATCACCGCGACGGCGGCAGCTCCCGGATGCCGCCGTGCGAGCATCACGGCCGCGCCGATGCCGGTGCCGGACACGACGAGGTCGAGCGCAAGGAACGACCAGTTCCAGGCTTGCATGCGCGGGTCCTCGTAGTCCTTGAACAGCCACGCGCCGGGAAGAAGATGAAAGGCCGTGACCGCCCAGTACACGAGAAAGCCGATGTCGGTCGCCAGCATGAACGGCACGAGCGGCCGTCTCGCCCACGGCGGCGCAGGGGCTGCGCAAACGATCATAGCCATAACGGTCGTTATGCCACTGCGAAAACATCAGGCAACCTCGTGTTGCTAAAATGCAATAGCAAAAGCCCATGCGTAGGTGCCGACCGTAACATTCGGTATGCTACCGGAATGCGGCGTCGCGCTCGTCCACCAGCCTCGCCCGACGCGCGAGAGCGCTTGATTCGCGCCGCCATCGCCATCGTGGCCGACGAGGGGTTCGCTGCCGCCACGATGAGGAACGTCGCGGTGCGCGCCGCGTGCACCACGGGATCGGTCACGCATCACTTCGCATGCCGACAGGATCTGCTCGTCGCAATGGTTCGGTCCGCGCACGACGCTGCCGGCCTGCGAATGCTCGATCGCGCGCAAGCCGTCGGCGACCCTCGGCTGCGCCTGCGCGCGGTGATGCTCGAAGCCCTGCCGCTCGACGCGACGCGCCTCGCCGAGTGGCGTGTATGGTTGGCCTTCTGGGCAGAGGCGGTCTCGAATGTCGCGATTGCGGAGGAGAACGCGCGCCGCTACCACGAGTGGCGCACGTTTCTCGCGTCGCTTGTGCTTCCGTTCTGTCGCACGAGCCAGCAACGCGAGCGCGAGGTCGACACGGCGGTCGCGCTCATCGACGGTCTGGGAGTAGGGCTGACGGTAGCGGCTCGTGCCCGAAGCGGGCGCGGGCGACCGGATGCCACGGCCGCCGTGGTGGACCGGTACCTG
>JAYTOQ010000466.1:0-7279 GCA_043747665.1 Polyangiaceae bacterium
TAAGTCCGTCGGGCACCGGTGCCGCGACGGTGCCAGAGGACGCGGCGGGTCATCCCGTCTTCCCGTCTTCGGGCGCGACCACGCTTCGAGGACATGCGCGACCTCGCGCTCGTTCCCCCCGATCGCGGCCCTATCGAAGAAGCGTGGTTCACGCTCCGCTCGTGAGCTTTGGTCGATGCCCGACCGCCTCGCCGATCCACGGCGTGGTAGCGAGAACTCCGCTTCGCGTTGCACGCAGGTTTGCCGGTCGCGCCCCTGGCGCGTCGGGGTGCCGCATGGCGTGGAGAGGCGTGGAGAAGCGTGGAGAAGCGTGGAGAAGTGAGCGGCGTCATGCAAGCGTGGCCGAACGACGCATCGCGCAGCGGCGGGAGCGGCCCTACCTTCACCTCTTCACGAAAGGCTCCCCCATGTACAAGACAAAGAACGATCTACCCGAGAACACGCGCTCCAAGGCCATCGAGCTGCTTAACGCTCGCCTTGCCGACGCCATCGATCTGCAGACGCAGACCAAGCACGCTCACTGGAACGTGAAGGGCCCCGACTTCATCTCCCTGCACGAGCTGTTCGACAAGATCAACGACGACGTCGAGGAATACATCGACCTCATCGCGGAGCGAGCGGTCCAGCTCGGCGGTCGCGCCGAGGGCACCGCTCGAACCGTCGCCGCGCGTTCCACGCTCCCGGAATACGGGGCGAAGGGCGGTAACGGCCGCGAAAATGTCGAGGCTCTCTCCACGGCGCTCGCTGCATTCGGCAAGGTTGCGCGTCATGCGATCGGTGAGCTCGACGAGCTCGACGACGCAGACTCCGTCGATATCCTCACCGAGGTTTCGCGCGGGGTGGACAAGTGGTTGTGGTTCGTCGAGGCGCATCTCCAGGCCGACCGCTGAAGAAGGGGCAAGCGCATCGCCGGCCAGGGGTGAATACCCTCCGGCGGTGTCGGCGCGCGCTTTGTTCCGCGGAATTCTGACGAACTCCTTGGAACTTGATCCTCCCGCATCGTCGTCGCCATCGAGGGCGGTGACCATGTAGAGCGACGTTCGCCCGTACTTGCCGGACCGATCACCGGCATTCACGCGACCCGCGACATTGCCAACGTCCACACCTCGTTCGCGATCACCACGGACAAGAAGCTCTACGCGTGGGGGTCCAACGGCACGGGGTCGCTCGGGCACGTCCCCACGTTCGCCGAGACCAAGAACCAGTGCTCGGGCGGCGGGCCGTGCTCGCCGATCCCCGTGGAGATCGTCGTGCCGGGTGTGCGTGGACGTCGCCCTCACGCCGTCGGCGGCCGTCGTCGCGAGGGGCGGTGCGAGCGCTATAAGCGCGCCGCGAAAAAGTTTATTAGGACCGCGGCACAGAGGTGCCGTCGTCGTTGACGGCGACGGCGACGTGCGCCTGACGACCCGCGTTGACGGCTTTCTTTGGGCAACTTCAGCCGGGAGCGGCCGAACGCGCCGACCAGCTGATCCGTGCGGCCGAAGCCATGTCACGGGGTGAGCACGACGACTTCGCCGCGGTTGTTGCTCTGCGCGTTCTCGAGGCCGACGAGGATGCGCCCCGCTCCGTCCTCTCCCAGACCGGTCGCGATCTTGTCGGCGGACGCCGCGCCGAACGCGGTGAAGATGCCCGCCTCCCGCTCGGCTGGACAGCGTTCATCTCCTCGAACTTCGGGAGTTGCGCGAGGCGCCCATCGAACGCGACCGACCGACGATGAGTTGCTGTCGGAGTCGCACGTTCTCCGCGACGAGTCGGAAGCGTGTGAACGAGATCGAGCATGATGTCGTCCTACCGCGCCGCCGTGCGAATCGTCGACGCGGGCGAAGCCAATTATCCGGGTCAGCGATTCTCGTAACGAATCTTCAGCGGTGAAGAGCGCGTTCTTCAGCGCTGAAGAACGGCACCCCGCGGCCGCCGCGGCCGCACACGTTGTACGCAGATCAGCGCTTCTGCCGCGCGCTTGCGTTTGCCCTGCCGAGAGAGGATCCTGGTCGCGTTATGGGGAGCTTCACACCTCCCTCAACGAGCCAATCTCGCACAGCGCTAGCTCCTGGGGACCGACTCGACCGTTACGAGCTGCTCTGCGTTCTCGCGCAGGGCGGAATGGGCACCGTCTGGCTTGCGCGCATGAGCGGCAAGCTCGGATTCGAGCGCCTCGTCGCGTTGAAGACCATCCTCCCGACGTACTCGGACGATCGCCAGTTCGGCGACATGTTCCTCGACGAGGCGAAGATCGCCGCGCAGATCGATCACGAGAACGTCGCGCGCATCCTCGAGATCGGCGAGGACCGCGGGCTCCTCTACTATGCGATGGAGCTGATCGACGGTGAGTCGCTGCGGAAGCTGTATCGCGACATCCGCGCGGCCGGGACCACGTTCCCCATGGGCGTTGCGCTGCGCGTCGTCGCCGATGCGTGTGGTGGCCTGCATGCGACTCACGAGCTTTACGGCGACGACGGCAATCCGCTCGGTGTCGTCCATCGCGACGTCTCCCCGCAGAACCTCCTCATCTCGATCCGCGGGACCACGAAGCTCATCGACTTCGGCGTCGCGAAGGCCAACGCGCGGCGCAGCGAGGCGACCGAGGCCGGCACGCTCAAGGGCAAGATCGAGTACATGGCGCCCGAGCAGGCGCGCGGCGATGCGCTCGACCGGCGCGCCGACGTGTACGCGCTGGGCGCGGTTCTCTACGAGCTCCTCGCCGGCCGGCCCGTGCGCGACACCGACGAAGGTCGCCAGCTTGCGGCTCTTCACGACCTCATGACCGGCACGCCGTACGCGCCGCTGCCGGAGTCTGTGCCCGGTCTCGTGCGCGGCATCGTCGATCGCGCGCTCGCCCGCGATCCGAGCCACCGCTTCGCGACTGCCGAGGAGCTGCGTCGCGCGCTCGAGCAGGCCATGCTCGCGACCGGGCAGACCGCGAACATCGACGACGTCGCCACCGTGCTCGCGCACTTCTCCCGCGAGCGCACCGCGAAGCGGAAGGACGCCATCGAGCGCGCGCTACGAGCCGCCACCGACGGGCGCGTGAACGCGGCGACCATCGTGGCGCCGCTCGCGGTGCGTGCAGCTCCGGCGCATCCTGGCTCCGGACCTTCGCTCGCGCCCGATGGGCCGGGCTCGCATCCATCGCAGGCGGGCATGGCGGCGGCGTCGGGGCCGTACTTGCCGATTCCTGCGCCGTCGGCCATCGACACGCTGCAGACCGGGCCGTCGATGCGGACCATCGGCCCCGCCTCGATGAACGCGCAGTCGATGCCGGGCTCGTCTGCGGCGAAGATCTTCGCCGGGCTCCTCGTGCTCGGGGTGGTGGCTCTGCTCGGTGTCGTCGCGGGCGTCATCGTCACGCGGCGAGGCGAGCGCGCGGCGGTGGTCGCTGCGTCGACGGCGTCGAGCGACGTCGCCGGCGGCGCATTGCCGGCGCTCACCGGCGTGGCCGTCGCGAAGCCCGCCGAGTCGCCGACCGCTCCAGCAGTCTCGGTCGAGCCCTCCTCGCCGCCGACCGGCGTCGCGGACACCGGGGCTCCGTCCACGGCTCGCAGCGCGAAGGATGCGGGCAGCACCGCGTCGGCGGCATCGGCGCGCAAGCCCACGAAGCCTGCCGCTAAGGCCGACGCAAAGTCCGGCGCCGGCGACGAGTATGGGTTCTAGGACGCGGTCCAGGATCGGCGCCGCCGCGGCCATCGCGCTCACCGTCGTCGCGATGCGCGGGGGCGAAGCGATGGCGGCGCCGAACGCGGCCGAGCGCGAGACCGCCCGTCGCCTGATGGACGAGGGGAGAGAGCGCTCGCGCGTCGGTGACAAGGACCGCGCGGTCGAGGCGTTCCAGAAGGCCCACGACATCATGAAGGTGCCGACCACCGGCATCGCTCTCGCGAAGGCGCAGCTCGCCGTCGGTCATCTCGTCGAGGCGCGCGACATCGCCCTCGAGGTGGTGCGCATGCCGCGCGAGAGCGGCGAGCACGCCATCTTCGAGAAGGCACGCAAGGAGGCGAAGGAGCTCGAGGTAAGCCTCAAGCCTCGCATACCCACGGTGCGCATCATGGTGAAGGGAGGCCCCGCGACGCGGGTGAGCGTGGACGGCGGCGAGGTGCCGTCTCTCCTCCTCGGTGAGCCCGTGGCCATGAACCCCGGCAAGCACTCGATCATCGCGCGCAACGCCGACACCATCGAGCGGCGCGCCCAAATCGACCTGGCGGAGCGTGACGCCAAGGACGTCGAGCTCACGTTGCCGGTTCCGAGCCCGGCAATCGTCGTCGCGCCGGTCCCTTCGCCGCCGCACGCGAGCCACGAGACCGAGGACCGCGGGCGGACCAGCCTCGCGAACGTGCTCGTCTTCGGCGGCTTCGGCCTCGCGGTGGTCGGCCTCGGGGTGGGCGGCGTGACGGGCGCGCTGACGCTGTCGAAGGCGGGCGACGTGAAGACGCAATGCGCGAACGGCATCTGCGACCCGGCCGCGAAGAGCGATCTCGACAGCGCGAGCTCCCTGGCGACGATCTCCACCGTGAGCTTCGCGGTGGCCGGCGCGGGCGCCCTTTGCGGTGTCGTGGGCCTGCTCTTGCCGAGGACCCAGGTGGACTCGACGCAATCAGCGCTAGAATCCCAGGAGAAGCGCGCGGCGGTCTGGATCGGTCCGGGCGGCGTCGGCGTGCGAGGTTCCTTCTGATGTCCGACCCCGCGAGCACGCCGAGAGAACGCCCGCGTCGGGTCGCGCGCCTCGGGCTGATCGCGGTGGCCCTCGCTTCCTTCGCAGCATGCGCGAAGGTCGCGGGCATCGATGCCCTCGAGATCGGCCAGTGCAAGGGAGGCGGTGTTTGCGGGGCGGAGACGGGCGCCGTCGACGATGCGGCGACGATGCAGGAGGAGGCGGGGCCCGTGCCCGACGGGGGCGGCCCCTTCGACGCCGCGGCGCTCCCATGCCCCACGAAGCAGGGGCCGACGATGGTCCGCGTCGGCTCCGCGACGAACAACTTCTGCATCGACAGCACCGAGGTCACCGTCGGTCAGTACCGTGCGTTCACCGAGGCCAAGGGCACGGACGTGGGCGGGCAGCCGCCCGAGTGCTCGTGGAACGCCACGTATGCGGCCGCGACCGGAGGGAGCGACGAGATCCCCATCGCCGGCGTCGACTGGTGCGATGCGCGCGCGTTCTGCTCGTGGGCCGGCAAGCGCCTGTGCGGAAAGCACGCCGCCGGAAAGTTCGCCGGCGCGATCGGCTCGTCCGAGCTCGGCGACTTCAACACGCACGAGTGGCTGCTCGCGTGCACCAACCTCGGCCAGCTCACGTATCCGTATGGGAGCATCCAGAACACGACCGCCTGCAACACCGGCGAGAACGACGCGGGCCGTACGCTCGCCGTGCGATCGAAGGACACGTGCCAGGGCGGTTTTCCCGGCGTCTACGACATGGTCGGCAATGTCTGGGAGTGGTTCGACGGCCCGTGCCCGCCACCCGATGCCGGCGCGGATGCCGGCGACGGCGGACCTGCCAAGGAGCAGTGCATCGTGAAAGGCGGCGGCTTCCCCAATGCCGGAGCCAACATCAACTGCCGCGTCGACGGCCTCGGCGCATCGCGCGACACGCGCGCCGCCGAGATCGGCTTCCGCTGCTGCGCTGACTGAGCGACCGAGCTCGGTCTGCGAAGAGAGCTACTTCGCGAGGGCGCGGAACTTGAGCGGCTCGGCGACGTTCTTCACCGGCATCGCGCGCGATTCGCCGAAGACGAAGGGATGTTCGGCGGGGAGGGCGGCGATCGCCTCCTCCATCACGAGGATCTCGTTGCGACCCGCACAGCCCTGGAGCCGCGCCGTGTTGTTCATGCCGCTCGAGAACCCGGTGAAGTTCGAGTTGGGGCCGAACGAGCCGACGAACAGCGGCGCGAGATGGACGCCGGTCGACACGGCGAGCCCATCTTCTCGAAGCGATTCGAACTGCACGCGCTTCGGTACCTCGTTGGTCATCGCGCGCACGTCGATGGCGCACTGGATGGCGCGGGCAAGCCGCTCGCCCGGCGTCTCCTCGTAGAACGGCGGTCCGAAGAGCGCGATCACGCAGTCGCCGACCATCTTGTCGAAGACGCCGCCGTGCTGCCACACGATATCGACGGCGTCGCGGCTCCACTCCTCGACCAGCTCGGCGACCTTCGCCGGTGTCTTCAGGATGGTCTCGGAGACCTTCGTGAAGCCGGCGATGTCGATGTAGACGATGCCGACCACCTCCTCGCGCGGGGCGAGGTAGCGCTTCTCGTAGTCGTCGTCCTGGAGGAGGCGCCCGACGTCGTCCGGACGAAAGGCGAGCGCGAGGGCGCGCCACTCCTTGTTGAAGTCGACCACCCGCTGGCGGATGAAGCCGGCGAAAGCGCTGAGGAGCTCGCGGTCGTACGTGTTGAACGTCGTCGACTTGGAGGTCACGACCACCTTGCCTACGACCACGCTCTTCGTGATGCCGTTGATGAGCACCTCCTCGGCGGCGTTCTTCACGCCGAGGTGCTCGAGGAGGTCGTCGTTCTTGCCGTTGAGGTAATCGCGCCCCATCACGCGGATCGGCGCGAGCGTGCTGCCCTGGGCGCCGAGCGTGTCCACCTCGAGCTTCGCGCCGTTGAACATCTGGACGTGCAAGGTCTTGGTCGCGCTCTCCTCGGCGACGTAGACGAGCACCATGCGCTCCATCGGGATGGCCTCGGCGAGCACCGCCACGGCTTCCTTGACGCCTTCGCCGAGCACGCGGTGCCGGAGCGCGCGGCCGAGGCGCATCATCACGGTGTGCTTCTCGCGCGCGGCGCGGATGGTGAAGAGATAGTTGTCGAGCACCTCGCAGACGGCGTCGAGGGCATCGGCGAGGCGAACCGCATCGACGTCGGTCGCGCACACGAGGCCGGCGCGGCCGAACCACGCGCCGGCGACGTCGAGGTGCTGAGCGATGACGAGCGAGCTCTCGCCGTCCGACGTCGTCACGGCCTGGACGCGCTCGCGCCTCTCCTCGCTGGTGCGCTCGAAGACGTCGATCTTGCCCGGGATGACGAGCGGCTTGCCGCCGTCGCCCTCGGGCGCGCTGGTGAAGAGATGGAGCAGCAGGTCCTCGCCGTAGGTCTCGACGAACGCGCCCTTCGCGCCGAGCGTGGAAGCGATGCGCGGGAGCAGGTTGCCGAGCACCTCGCTGACGCTCCAGTGCTTGACGAGGCCCTCCTCGATCAGCTCGTCGACCGTGTTGCGGAGCTCGTAAAGCTCACGAAGCTGCGAGTCCTGAGGCATTGCGCCATTGTGCCATACTCGACTCGTG
>JAYTOQ010000467.1:0-15523 GCA_043747665.1 Polyangiaceae bacterium
CCTCACGCGCTCATCACTTCACGTAGATATCGCGGTACTCCCACCACGTTGGACTGGAGCTACCTGGCGCGACCGTACTGCAGTCGGCGCCGGTGGCGATGCCGCTCGGCTCGTTGGGAGCGGGCCGGCGGAGCACGACGGTCGCCGACCGGAGCTCGGTGGTGCCGTAGAACCAGAAGTTGGCGGGGTCGCTGTCGCAGCGGGTCAGCATTCCGTCGAAAGCGTCTCCGGCCGAGCCGCCCATGCGAACCGCGTCGCGGATGATGTCGGTACCGGCCGTGAACGCGGTGAGATTCACGCCCAGCATGCCGCCTCCGCTGGCTCCCCAGATGTGCCAGCAGAGCGCTTGCCCGGCGAAAATCTGGTGCACGCGAATGCGCGTCCACGGCACGGGATCCTTCAAGACGAAGCGGTGCTCGGTCCTCGGTCCTCCCGTGCCACAGCCGGCGTTGTTGGCAAACACGCGGATCACCATTCCATCGTGATCGCCCATGCCGCGCACCTCGGTCGCCGCGACGGCCGACGTGTTCGCAAGCATGTCCGCGTTCACGAGCATCCAGCCGCCGCCGTCTTGCGTCATGTCGCACCAGGCGGCGAACGGCGGGAGCGGCCCGACGCCGTCCGGATCGATGGTCTGCGGCCCGTCCGCGGCGAATGGCAGAACAGCCTTCGCGGCGGCGCACGAGACGAACGTCTCGCCAGCGTCGGGGCTGCCGTCGGGGCTGCCGTCGGGCGCAGTCGCGTCGGCTGCGTCGCCCCCGACGCTCGCCTCGTTCTCGATGCTGGCGTCACTCGCGATGGCGGCGGGACCGCCGGACAAGCCCTTGGTGGAGACCACCAGCGTGCAGCACATCAGTCCAGACGTAGAGGCGAAAAGCAGAAGCGCGCGTCTTGAATCCATCGGTCCGGTCGCGATCAGGCCGTCCGGCGTGCGGGCGACCATTGCTCGGGCCTGACGACTCTATCCGACGTCTCTATGACGGCGCGAACGTTTAGGTCGTCTTCGCCGAAAGAGACGAACGGACACGCGGTATGCCGGCGGGGGCGGTCACGAGCTGCGATCGGGCACGGCCGACGGCTGCGGCGGTGCGTCGAGCACCTCGCGCACCTTGCGTAAGAGCGCGCTTGGCGTGATGGGCTTCTGGAGCAAGGCATGACCCTCGCGGACCACGCCGCGACGGACGACGTTGCTCTCGGGATGCCCCGTTACGTAGAGCACTCGCATCTCCGGCTTCGCCCGCGCGAGGCGTTGGGCGAGCTCGTGTCCGCTCATCCGAGGCATCACGACATCGGTGAGCAGCAGGTGGATGTTCGCGGTCTCGTCACACGCCAGGAATGCTTCGCCGGCGTTCTGCGCATCGAGCACCTCGTAGCCATGACGGCTGAGGATGGCGCGCATCATCACCCGCACTTGCGGGTCGTCCTCGACGAGCAGGATGGTCTCGGAGCCCTCAAGCGCCTCGGAGGCGCTGCTTGCGGGGGCCGCTGCGACCTCCTGCGCCACGCGCGGGAGCGAAACCCGGAAGGTCGTACCGCGGCCCGGCTCGGAGGCCACCGCGACGTGCCCTCGGCTCTGCGTGACGATGCCGAAGACTGTCGAGAGCCCGAGCCCGGTTCCCTTTCCGACCTCCTTGGTGGTGAAGAACGGTTCGAAGATGCGGTCGCACGTCACCCTGTCCATACCGCAACCGGTGTCCGTGACCGTCAGCACGACGTACGACCCGGGCGCGATACCGCGCTCGAGGGCGGACGAAACGTCGAAGCTGGTGTCGTGGAGCTCGATGCTCAGCTTGCCACCGCGAGGCATGGCATCCCGGGCGTTCACGGCCAGGTTCATGACGATCTGCTCGATCTGGCTGGGATCGGCGAGCACTCTGCCGGCCGACGGATCCGTGGTCAGCACGAGCTCGATATCCTCGCCCAGCAGTCGCCCGAGCATTCTCTCCATCCCCCCAACGACGTCGTCGAGCGCGACGACCCGGGGTTGGTTGATCTGCTGTCGGCTGAATGCCAGCAGTTGCCGGGTCAGCCCCGTGGCTCGCTCGCCGGCGCGTGCGATTTCTTCGACGTCGGCACGCAGCGGATCGCTGGGGTTCAGCTCGCCTTGGACCAGGGTCGCGTACCCGAGGATGACGGAAAGTAAATTGTTGAAGTCATGGGCCAAGCCGGCGGCGAGCGTCCCGACCGCGTCCATCTTCTGGACCTGCCGGAACTGCTCTTCGGTGCGCCGTAGCTTGGCCTCCTCCTTTCGCGACTCCGTCAGGTCACGCGCGATCTTCGAAGCGCCGACGATTCGTCCATTCGAGTCACGAATGGGCGACACGGTAAGCGCCACTTCGACGACCGAGCGGTCCCTGCGAATGCACTTCGTGTCGAAGCGGTGAACCACGTCGTGACCGTGGACATCGTTACGAATCCGAGGGTCGTCGTCACGAAGATCGGGCGGCGTCAGAATGTCGATGTGCTTGCCCACCGCCTCCGCCGCGGACCACTGGAAGAGCTGCTCTGCGCCCCTGTTCCAGCTCGTGACGAGGCCCTCCAGATCGTTGCTGATGATGGCGTCGTCGGAGGACTCGACGATGGCAGCGAGACGGTTGCGCTCATCCTCGGCACTCTTGCGCTCCGTGATGTCGCGGAAGTTCGTGCAGATGGCCCCGATCGCCGGGTCGTCGAGGAAGTTGGTGGCCGTCGCCTCCATCCAGTGGATGGATCCGTCCACGTGAAGCACGCGGATCTCGTAGCTCACGGGCTGCGTCGGGCGCGCGACCACATCGGCCAGAATCGTCGCGAGGCGTGCAAGATCGTCGGGGTGGACGTGCTCGAAGCCACTGGCCCCTTCCACTTCCAGCGGCGAGCGGCCGACGGTGCGCTGGACCGCGGGGCTCATGTAGATCGTGTTGCCCAGCCGATCGCTGAGCCCGATGCCGTCGTGACTCTTCTCGATCATGGCCATGAATCGCGTTTCGGCGCGGCGTCTCTCGGTGATGTCGCGAAGCACGGCGAGGTGAAGGCCCGGAGCGACGCTTGCGCTCAACAGGACGTCGACCTCGCGTCGGCTTCCGTCGTGGCGCGCGAGAGTGAACTGACCGACGAGACGTCCTTCGCGCAGAACCTGCCCCCAGGCGCGGTCCACGGCGGTCGGTGCGCCGATGAGATCGCCGATGCTTCGCTCCACCATTTGCTCGCGGCTCAGCGCGAACAGCTCGCAAGCCGCCGGGTTCGCGTCGACGTAGATGCCGCGATCGTCTGCGAGCAGCATCGCGTCCAGCGCGCCGTCGAAGACGGAACGAAAGAGCCGTTCCCGCTCGGCTAGCTTTTCCTGCGCGGCGCGGAGCACCCCGTACTCGGTGCCGGTGGCCGAGGGAGGGCGTTCGCCCGTCGTCCCGTTCGCCGTCGCTCCGAGCTCCGCAAGCCGGCGCCGTAGCTCATCGTTCTCCTGCCTGAGCGCTTCGATCTCACTCATGGCCAGTCTCCGTCTTCGAGCGTCGGGAGGGGGTTGTCACGCTCCACCCAAATCAGAATGTGCCCAGCACCATCACGCCCGTGTTGCCCGGGCCCGCGGTCGGGATCACGCGCGCCGTCGGCTTCGAGGGCGTGCTCGCCGAGCGGTTCGGTTCGCTCGAGCTCGGGGCGGAGAAGAAGAGATACGCGCCGACGCCGAGCAGCGCTGCGCCGCCGGCGCCCAGGCCCCACGCGAGCGCGGAGGCGGTCTTCGAATCGCGGTCGTAGGCGACGCAGCGCTGGTCGCCGGTGTCGCGGCACTGGCGGCCCTGCGGATCCTTCGCGATCGTCGCGGCGTACGCCTTGCCGTCGCTCTGGAGGCTCAGGTAGTGGAGCAGCTCGTAGACGGCGATGCCGCCCAGCACGACGCCCGCGCCCATCGACACGCCGCCGATGATCTTGCGCGTGTTCGTCTTCGACGCTTCGCTCGGAGGCTCTGTCGTGGGCGCCGCGGTGAGCTCCACCACCGTCTCGCGGCCCGCCGTCACGACGACATTGCGCTTCACCGGCACGCCGCCCGCGCCCGTCACCTCGATGGAGTGACCGCCCGCCGCGAGCTCGATGCGCGCCGTGCCGTTCACTAGCGGAATGCGCTTGTCGCCGTCGACCACGATCTCGCCGGTCTGGTCCGTCGCCTTCACGACCACGACGCCCACCGCCGTGCCGCCGAGACGCTCCACGATGCGCGCGGCGATCTTGCGGAGCGTGTCGTCGTTCGAGTCCTTCAGGTTGTCGGCGTACGACTCCTTGAGGACCGTGTCGGGCTTGCCCTTCTGGTAGAGATGGATCTCCGCGGTGACCTGGCCTTGCGCCGGACCCTTGGTGACGAAGCCGAAGATGTAGCGCTCCGCCTTGATCTGCTCGGCGATCTTCTGCTGGCACTCCAACGGCGGATGCGTCGGGCACTTCAGCGCGGCGGTCATCATGCCGAGCGACTGCGTCGTCTCGATGAGCGACCAGCCCTGCGCGGCACGGATGCGCGAGCGCACCGAGCCCGTGATCGCGTCGGCTTGCTCCTCGGAGTCCTCCGAGTCGAACGCGAGCACCGCGACCGGAACCGTATGCGCGCCCGGCTGATCCGCACGCGCCACGCGCGGCAGCGCGAGGACGGCGAGTACCAGCAGCAGCAGGAACCTCGAAACGACCCTGTATGCCTGGCGAACCATCACCTCGCGAGCGTAACGCGCTTCGGGACAAAGGAGGGTAGTCTCCGAGGCGATCCGATGCGCATCACCGGTGGACGCTGGCGGTCCCGCGCGCTCGACGCCCCACGAGGGATGGCTACTCGGCCCACCTCCGATCGCGTCCGCGAGGCCCTCTTCTCGATGCTCGTCTCGGACGGGCTACTCGGGGACGACGAAACCGACGAGCAGGGACCGCGCGTGCTCGATCTCTACGCCGGCACCGGTGCCCTGGCCTTCGAGGCCCTCTCGCGCGGCGCCTCCGCGGCGGTCCTCGTCGAGCACGCGCGCGACGCCGTCGCCGCCATCCGCAAGAACGCCGCTGCCCTCGGGGTGAGCCGCGAGATGGTCCTCTTCGACACGAAGGTGGAACGCGCCCTCCTCAAGATCGAGGGGCCCTTCGCGATCGTCTTTCTCGATCCTCCCTACGCCGACATACCCACCCCCGGCTTTGCCGCCGTCCTCGCCAGGGCGACAGCGCTCCTCGCGCCCGGCGGCGCGCTGGTCCTCGAGCACGCTTCTCCGGACGACCCGCCCGACGTCCCCGGCCTCGCGCTCGATCGGACCCGTCGCTACGGCGATACCAGCGTGACTCTCTACCGCGTGGCCCAAATCCTCGGGTCTTCGACGTGATGCGTCGACGTGCTTTGTACGCGTAGAAAGTCCCGTATACTCGCGCTCGGTTTCTCGACACGCTCGCCGACAGGTCCCCACCACAGATGGCTCCGAAAGCTCCTACCCCGTCGATGAGGGCCCCCGCAGGGGTGCCTCCGAGCGGAAACGGGAAGTTCATCGCGCTCGCACTGCTGCTGCTCGGCGTCATCGCCGCCGTCATCGCGTGGCGGTCCTGCCAGAAGCCCGCGGACTCCTTTGTCGTCATTCAGGACGCCGGCCCGCCGCCTCGTCCTTCGAAGACCGTGGACGAGGACATCCCGCCGCCCGTCGCCATCGAGGACTCCGGCGTCGACGCAAGCAAGAAGACCACCGTGGTCTTCACCGGCAACCAGTGTGACGCGAAGAAGTGCGGAGGCTCGAGCACCTCCGAGGTCGAGACCGCGCTCTCGTTCCGCGCCAAGCAGGCCCATCGCTGCTACGACAACGCGCTCGCCCAGGATCCCACGCTGCGCGGCAAGGTCTCGATCGCCGTGCGCATCGGCTCGAACGGCCAGGCCTGCTCGGCCGGCGTCGCCAGCAACGAGATGGCATCGGCGCCGTCCGTCGCGAACTGCGTCGCCGGCTATTTCCGCGGTCAGGCCTTCCCGTCGCCCAAGGGCGGCTGCGTCGACGTCAACATCCCGATCAACTTCGTCCCGAGGCAGTAGTCGTGCGGAGGCGTCTCGCTGCCTTCGGCATCGCGCTGCTCCTCCAGGGCGCGTACGTCCTGGGTTGTACGGACGGAACCACGCCCGACTGCTCGGACGCTGCGACGCACTGTGGCCCCGACGTCGATGCCACGACCGAGCGCACCGAGGCGGCGCTCCCCGAGACAGCGCCGCCGGCCGACGCGCCGACCGACAGCACGCCCGCTGACGTCACCCAGCCGGACGCCGACCTCGACGCCGGCGACGGGGGCTGAGATGCGCGGTGCGGCCGTAGCCGCGCTCGTCGCGCTCGTCGCGCTCGTCGCGCTCGTCGCGCTCGCCGCCATCGCAGCATGCGGCGAGACGCGCAGGCCCATCGGCGACGAGTGTCTGCGCAGCGACGACTGCCTCTCGAGCGTCTGCTCCGACAAGACCTGCGTCGCTGCACCGGCGCTCGTCACGGGCGTCGGCCCGCCGCCCGCCGACGAGGTCCCGCGCGTTCCCATCGTCGACGGCGGCACGAGCGGAGGACCCACCGACGCCGCCGGGGGCGGATGACGCTCCGCGAGCACGGCGTGCTCCTCACCGTCGCGTACGACGGCACCGCATTCTCCGGCTGGGCGACGCAGAAGGACACGCGGACGGTCGAGGAGGTGCTGCGCGGCGCGATCGTCTCGCTCGATCCGCGCGCGAGCAACCCTCGCGGCTGCAGCCGCACCGACGCCGGGGTGCATGCCGAGGGACAGCTTGCCGCGTTCGATGCGTCGCTCGGGATGCCGCCGCGGGGCTGGGTGCTCCAGCTCAATCAGAACCTGCCCGACGACGTCTGCGTGCGTGCGGCACGCGCGGTCTCGGTGTCCTACAATCCTCGGTTCGCGAGCCGGAAGAAGCGCTATCGCTATCTCCTCGTTCGCGACAAGGTTCCGGATCCGCTCCTTCGCCATCGGGCCTGGCGCGTCGGCTTCGACATGGACATGGACAAGATGGTGCGAGAAGCGCGGGCGATCGTCGGAACGCATGATTTTGCGGCGTTCCGTTCGGCGCGCGACGTGCGCGAGGTGACCGTCCGCAACATCACCGCCGTCGACGTGGCGCCCGTCGCAGGCGATCCGCGCCTCTGGTCGATCACCATCGAAGGCAACTCGTTCCTCTACAACATGGTCCGCATCCTGGTGGGCACGCTGGTCGACGTCGCCCGTGACGTGCTCCCCGAAGGGACGATCGCGAGCGCGCTAAAGGCGACCGAGCGCCCGCTCGCGGGACAGACCGCGCCGGCGCACGGGCTCACGCTCCAGCACATCGACGTCGCATTGCCCGACGACGCGGGGGCTCCATGGCCGCCGTGAGACAGACCCACGCCATCGCCGTCCGCGCCGCGAACCCCGACGAGGGCCACATCATCGCCGGGTTGTGGCGCGAGCTCTGGGACGCCCACGAGGCCTGGGGCGGCTACGCTGGCACGCGCGACGCGCGCGTCTACGATCAGCTCGCCCATCGACTCTCCGAGGACGCACGCGTCCGCGGCGGTCAGCCCGTCCTCGGGCGCCACGTGCACCTCGTCGCCGCCGGCGATACCGGCGTCATCGGCCAGGTCGAAGGCTGGTTCGAGCGCCACGGCGTCGACGACTCGACGCCCTTCACCTGCGAGGTGCGCTCGCTCATCGTGTCGTCGCGCGCGCGCGAGCGTGGCGCCGGACGAGCGCTGCTGGAGGGCCTGGCCGGTGTCGCGCGACAGCTCAGCCGCGGTGCGCCCGTGGTCCTTGCCGCGGAGGTGCTCGAGCCGAACCCTGCGCATGCGTTCTATGGCAACGTCGGGTACACGCCGGTGTCGTGGACCGGACGCGTCGTCACGGAGGGCGCGCCCGATCCGTCGCCGTACGATCCATACGCGGCGCGCGTCGCGACGCCGAGCGACGCGCTCCCCATCGCCCTGCTCGATCCTGCGCTGGCGGCGCGTCGCCGGTCACAAGGCGACATCCGCTTCGACCGCCCGCGCGCCGTCGATGCGACGTTCGTCGGCGCGCTCGCCGCGCACCTCGCACGTCCCGCTGCGTCGGATCAGAGCGAGCTCGTTGCGGTCGATCACGGCGGCACGGTGCGCGCTAGCGCGAGCCTCACGGTGATGTCGCTCGACCCTCCGTTCTTGCCGGCGCGTCGTGGCCTGCTCGGTCGTTTCGCGGTCGATCCCGCGCTCGACTCGCGGCCGCTCGTGGCCGCGCTCGTTCGCCTCGGCCGGAAGCTCGCGTTCCTACGCGGCGCTGCGACGCTGGAGCTGACCGATCTCGATCCGCCGGGGAGCGCGCTCTACGACGGCGCGATGCAGGTCGGCGCCGGTCCGTGGTCGCGCATCGTAGAACGGTTCGCCTGATGCTACGGTTCCGTCATGCCGTTCTTCGCTCGAACCGCTCTTACCGCTCGTAGCAGCGCCAGCGCCCGCGCCATCGCCATCGCCAGCGTGCTCGCGCTGACCACGCTCGCGCCCCCCGCTTTTGCGCAGGCCACGCCCGGCGACAAGCCGCCGCCGCCTGCCGCCCCTGGCGCCGTCGCCGAGGCGCGCAAGCTCTCCGACGCGTTCGTGTCGGTAGCCGAGCGCGTGAGCCCCAGCGTCGTGCAGATCGACGTGACGGCACACGACGAGAGCGGCGATCAGATCACGCGCTTCTTCGGCAAGAACCAGGACTCCCCGATCGCGCGCGGCACCGGCTCCGGCGTCATCTTCACCGCCGACGGCGCCATCCTGACGAACAACCACGTCATCGATCACGCGCTCTCCATCAACGTGCGTCTTCGTGACGGACGCTTCCTCCCCGCCAAGCTCCTCGGACGCGATCCTGCCACGGATCTCGCGGTCATCAAGATCGACGCGACCAACCTTACCGCCGCGAAGTTCGCCGACTCCGACAACGCGCGCGTCGGCGAATGGACGGTCGCCATCGGCTCGCCCTTCGGCCTCGGGTACACGGTCACCACCGGCGTCCTCAGCGCGAAGGGTCGGGGTGGTCTCGGCATGAACCAGATCGAGGACTATCTCCAGACCGACGCGAGCATCAACCCCGGAAACTCCGGCGGACCGCTCTGCGATCTCGACGGACGCGTGCTCGGCATCAACACCATGATCGTCGGACGCGGTACCGGCATCGGCTTCTCGGTCCCCTCGAACCTCGCGCGGCGCGCCGCCGAGCAGATCGTCAAGACCGGTCACGTCCAGCGCTCGTGGATCGGCGTCGGCATCCAGGACCTGACGCCCGAGCTCGCCTCGGCGATGAAGGTCGACGCGCGCGCCGGCGTCCTCGTCAACTCGATCAACGACGGCGGCCCCGCCGCGAAGGCCAACATCAAGGCCGGCGACATCATCGGCGCGGTCGCCGGCAAGAAGGTCATCGACGGACGCGAGCTCGTTCGCGAGGTCATCGCGCACGAGGTCGGTCAGACGATACAGCTCGAGATCCTCCGCGACGGCAAGAAATACGGCACGAACATGACGCTCACCGCGCGCCCCGAGGCCGCGGTCCCGCCGCTCCCCGTGCAGCAGCAGGGCGTCCCGCAGGCTGGCCTCGGCCTCAGCGTGCGTGACCTCACTCCCCAACAGTCGTCGTCGCTCGGCCTGAGCCCGAAGCCGCTGCCCATCGTGACCAGCATCGCGCCTGGCTCGGCCGCCGATCGCGCCGGCCTGAAGCCCGGCGACGTCATCGTCGAGTGCGACGGCATCTCCGAGCCGAATTCGAACCAGCTCAGCGAGCAGGCCAAGGACGGACAGCTCCTCGTTCGCGTCCGACGTCGCGATGCGAGCTTCTACGCCGCGATGAAGAAGTAGCGCCGCGTGGCGCCTCCTTGACGGAGCGCCGCACGAAGGGCACAACCGCGGTCCATGGTGGACATCCGGCAGACGGCGATGGGCGGCGATCTCAAGGACTTCCTCGGAGTCGTCGACCGCATCTACAAGGACGACCCGCGCTACATCCGTCCGCTCGACATGGACCTGAGGGACCGCCTCGACCCCAAGAAGAACCCGTTCTTCGAGCACGCCGAGGGCACGGTCTTCACCGCCTATGAATCAGGCTCGCGTCGTAAGTGCGTTGGTCGCATCACCGCGCAGATCGATCGCGAGCATCTCGATCGACACAAGGACGAGACCGGCTTCTTCGGCTTCCTCGACACCATCGACGATCCCGAGGTCGCTCGCGAGCTCCTCGCGCGCGCCGAGTCATGGCTGCGCCAGCGCGGCATGAAGAAGGTCCGCGGTCCGTACTCGCTGTCGATCAACGAGGAGAGCGGCTGCCTCGTCGAGGGCTTCGACGATCCGCCGGTCCTCATGAACCCGCACCATCGCGCTTACCAGGGCGGCCTCATCGAGCAGGCCGGCTACACGAAGGAGAAGGATCTCTACGGATGGCGCTACGAGGTCGGCGACCTCAACGCGCGCGTCCGCAAGGCCCGCGACGACATCCGCGCCATGCCCGAGGTGGCGTCCCGGCCGCTATCGAAGAAGGACCTCGAGCGCGACGTGAAGATCACGCTCGATATCTTCAACGACGCGTGGGCCGACAACTGGGGCTTCGTCCCGATGACAAAGAAGGAAGCGGACAAGATGTCCGCCGACCTGAAGCTCTTTCTCGTCCCGGAGATCACGCGCATCGTGACCATCGACGGCGAGCCCGCCGCCGTGGCGCTCGCGATGCCGAACATCAACGAGCTCATTCCCGATCTCCACGGGCGCCTGTTCCCGCTGGGGATCGCAAAGCTCCTCTACCGCCTCAAGGTGGAGGGCGCGAAGAGCGGTCGGCTCCTCATCCTCGGCATCAAGAAAAAGTACCGGCGCGAGCGCAAGTACGCCGGCCTCTCGCTCTTCCTCTACGCCGAGATGAATGACGGCGGCCGCAAGTGCGGCATGACATGGGGCGAGCTCGGCTGGACGCTCGAGGACAACGCCGCGATCAACACCGGCATCCGCATGATGGGCGCCAAGAAGTACAAGACGTACCGCGTCTACACGAAGGACCTCGCGGCGAGCTGAGCGCGTCAGCTCGAGCAGTGCGTCTTCAGGTCGGCGAGAAAGCGCTCGTGGCCCTTGATGGCCTCGAAGGCCTCGCGCCAGCCCTTGCCGATGATGCCCGCAGCCTGACGGCGCTCGCTCGCGAAGTTGCGGTCGGTGCGGGCCTCGGTGTCGAGCCACGAGGCAAACGCGTTGAACGCGGCGCGCTTCTTCTCGTTCTTCGCGGCGTGGTCGCGCCACTGCTTGGCGTGCGCCTCCTTGGTGGCGGCGTCGGCGTCGCGGACCTTGGCGCCGTTGAGGAGCTCGGACTCGACCTTCTTGTCGTAGTCGATGGCGGCGCGGAGATCGCGGATGCGGTTCTCCTGGAGCGACTCGGCCTCACGACACAGCCGCTCGTGATCCGGACCGAGCTGGACGACGTCGTCGCTCTGGAGCGGCGGCGAGGCTGGGCGGGGCTCATCGCCGGCGAACGCCGGAGCAGCGAACAGCACCGAGACGAACAAGAGCGGCAGGCCGAGCTTCTTCATGGGTCCGGATGAGACGTCGACCGAGCTCATCCATTCAAGGCAAAGCCGATCGCCCGTGGTATTTTGCGACGATCGTCTCGCACATGTACCCACAACCTGCGGCGTTGACGCCCCCGGCGAATCTGCCAAAAGACCCGCATCATGAAGGTCCTCGTCACGGGCGGCAGCGGGTTCTTGGGCAGTCACGTCGCCGAGCAGCTCTCGGCCGCCGGCCACCAGGTCCGCGCGCTCGTTCGTAAGAGCTCGAACCGCAAGTTTCTCTCGACCCTCGAAAACGTCGAGCTCGCCGAGGGCGCCGTCGAGGATCGCAAGAGCATCGACGCCGCGATGAAGGGCGGCATCGACGCCGTCGTCCACTCCGCCGGCCTCGTGAAGGCGCGCAACGAGGCCGAGTTCCTCGAGTGCAACACGCAGGGCACCGTGAACCTGCTCGACGCGGCCATCGAGCACGCGCCGAACCTCCGGCGCTTCGTCCACGTGTCGAGCCTCGAGGCATGCGGTCCGTCGCTCGACGGCAAGCCGGTGCCGCTCGATCAGGAGCGTCCCGTCACCGCGTATGGTCGCTCGAAGCTCGCCGCCGAGAAGGAGGTCATCGCGCGTAAGGACAAGCTCCCCGTCGTCGTGCTTCGCCCGGCGCTGATCTACGGACCGCGCGAGGCCGAGGTCTACGAGGCCTTCAAGGCCGTGAAGAAGCACCAGTACCCCGTCATCGGCAACGGCCGCATGATCGCTTGCTACACGTACGGCCCCGACTGCGCGCGCGCGTGCATCCAGGCCATTGAAGCGAACATCCCGAGCGGCAACATCTACTTCGTCGACGACGGCGCGGAGCCGCTCAGCATGACGCGTGCGATGGGGGAGCTCATCCCCGAGGCGCTCGGTGTGCGACCGTTCTTCCGCATGGGGATCCCGTTCCCGGTGCTCAGCCTCGCGTCGTTCGGCGTGGAGGCGTACGGCAAGGTCCGCGGCAAGGCCGTGATGCTCACGCGCGAGAAGGTGGCGATGCTCCGGCACCACTGGGTCTGCGAGAGCACGAAGACGCAGGACGATCTCGGCTGGAAGCCCGAGGTCCGCTTCAGCGACGGCGTCCACCTCACGGCAAAGTGGTACCAGGACAACGGCTGGCTCTGAGCCGGTCCACGGAGCGGCAGCCCCGTGGATGCAACCGCGATGACGGTGCGCTGGACCTCGAAGCTCCTTCGAGGCCCGGGCATGCTCGACGCGCTCGAGCGAGATGCGCTCACGAATGGCTGCGATGGGACCGCTGGAGCGCCTCGCGCTCGCCTGGGAGCTCAGCCTCGACCAGCATGGAGGCCTCGATGAAAGCGCGGTGGAGCCCCGACTTCCTCGATCTGCTTACCGCGTTGAACGCCGCTGACGCGCGATGCTCATCGTCGAGTACCGAAGCACAGCCCCCAAACCGCGAGGAAGATGAGACCGAAGGCGAGAGCAAAATAGATTGCTCGAAGAATCAGCCGCGCATCCAGCGTCCGAGGCGTGGAGGATCTGGAAACTGGGGGAGGTAGACCGAAGGCGCGGTCGTGGTGATCGATTCCCATCACGCTTGAACGCACTTCCACCTTCCCATCCCGGGTAACGATGATCAGGGAAGACGGACCGGGAGGTAGCGGCGGGCCACCGACACGATAGAAGGCCCAACCCCACGGTCGCTCGACGACGTCGTCGGAAATGCGGGCGCCGTCCCCGCCCACCAGCTCCGACGCCAGTTGCCGCGCTCCCGCCAGCGAGAGGGAGGTCGGTCGATAAGGGTCTCGCTCGGCGACCACGACAGGAGTTTGACGCGACTCGGAGATGACGGCAACTCCGGTCCCAGCCCGCCGGCAGCCCACTTGCCCTGGTTCCGCGGCGATCCTGGTCGGCGCGCGGGAGACTGATGGCCGCGGTCCTCGACGCGACGCGTGGAGACGGCGATGCCGTCGGCGATGGCTCGCGCGGTCGGTGCGCGCGTGACCGAGGCACGCGGCGTGCTTCAGCGCGTTGCCATGCGCGCCCATTCCCCGAGCAGCAGCGGCTTTTCCAGCGACACCAACCTGCTCGTCGAAGCATGCATCGCCAAGGTTCGCGAGGCCGCTCGGCTCGACGACGACGCCGTGCTCCCCCCGCTGCCCAGGGTTGCCCCCCGCCGCGGCGTCGTGATTTTCGCGAAGCACCAGATGGCCGACAGCGCCGCAGCCCGGGCCGGCGCGAGCCCGCGCAGCCTCACGAGCACGCAGTGCGTCCCGCAGCGGAGCGGCCGCGCGCGATCTCGCTGGGCCGTCGCATTCTGCGCCATGGTCGCGAGCGCCTTCGGCACGGCGGCGTTCCTGGTGAGCCCGCTCGGCCATACGCCGCCCGTGCTGCGCGCGACGACTGCGGCACGCGCCCACGCAAGCGCTGCCGCGCACGCTACGGCGGCGTTCTTCACGCGCTGACGTGCGCGCCATCGAGCGCGCTGACGCACGCTCCGCGGCCTGCTAGCCTGCCGGATCCCTGAAATCGGGAAGATTCCGGGCATTATTCATTGTCGCGCCGGGTTTGCCTTCAATTGCAAACGCCGGCCAGGCTCACTAGCTTGGCCCCGCCCCCGGTCGATCCTGTCGGATCCGACCCCGCCACGAAAGGACTGCGTTTCTCCATGCTTGCTTGGGCACTCAAGAAGCTCCTCGGCACCTCGCACGAACGCCAGGTGAAGAAGCTCCAGCCGCTCGTCGTGGAGATCAACAAGCTCGAGCCTTCGATTGCGAAGCTCTCCGATGCCGAGCTCAAGGCAAAGACCGCCGAGTTCAAGCAGAAGCTCGAGAACGGCGCCACGCTCGACGACATCCTCGTCGAGGCGTTCGCGACGTGTCGCGAGGCCGGCAAGCGCGCGCTCCGGATGCGTCACTACGACGTGCAGATGATCGGAGGCATGGTCCTCCACAAGGGCATGATCGCCGAGATGCGCACCGGCGAGGGCAAGACCCTCGTGGCGACGCTCGCATGTTACCTCAACGCCCTCGAGGGCAAGGGCGTCCACGTCGTCACGGTCAACGACTACCTCGCCCGCCGCGACTCGGAGTGGATGGGCAAGCTCTATGGCTTCCTCGGTCTGTCGACCGGCGTCGTCGTCAACCAGCAGCAGGATCGCGAGAAGCGCGACGCCTATCGCTCCGACATCACGTACGGCCAGAACAACGAGTTCGGCTTCGACTACCTCCGCGACAACATGAAGTTCAGCGCGCTCGACTACGCGCAGAAGGAGCTGAACTACGCGATCGTCGACGAGGTCGACTCCATCCTCATCGACGAGGCTCGCACGCCGCTCATCATCGCCGGTCAGGCCGAGACCTCGAGCGAGAAGTACAAATCGATCAACGAGTGCATCCCGCGCCTGCGCAAGGACGAGCACTACGTCGTCGACGAGAAGCAGCACTCCGTCTCGCTCACCGACGACGGCGTCGACGCGGCGCAGAAGCTATTGGCCGTCTCGAACCTCTACGACCCGGTGAACCTCGAGTCGCTGCACATCCTCAACCAGTGCCTCCGCGCGCACACGCTCTACCGCCGCGACGTGAACTACCTCGTCACCGACGAGGGCAAGGTCCTCATCATCGACGAGTTCACGGGTCGCGTCCTCGCCGGTCGTCGCTGGTCCGACGGTCTCCACCAGGCCGTCGAGGCCAAGGAGCTCGTTCCGATCCAGGAAGAGACGCGGACGATGGCCACCATCACGTTCCAGAACCTCTTCCGCATCTACAAGAAGCTCTCCGGCATGACCGGCACGGCCGACACCGAGGCCGAGGAGTTCCACAAGACGTACAAGCTCGACGTCGTCACCATCCCGACGAACAAGCCGATCAAGCGCACCGATTACGAGGACCTCGTCTACAAGACCGAGCGCGAGAAGTTCACCGCGGTCGTCAACGAGATCATGGACGCCCACGAGAAGGGCCGCCCGGTCCTCGTCGGAACCACCTCGGTCGAAAAGAGCACCGCGATCGCGAAGATCCTCAAGAAGAAGGGCATTCCGCACGCCGTCCT
>JAYTOQ010000468.1:0-3786 GCA_043747665.1 Polyangiaceae bacterium
ATCACCGGCGACCTCGGCGTCAGCCCTATCGCGGCGACGGCCGCCACCGGCTTCTCGTTGATCGCGAACGCGTCGAACGTGTTCGCGACTTCGGCGCAGGTCACGGGTCGGATCTACGCGGCGGACTACGCCGTCCCGACGCCGTCGAACCTGACCACCGCGATCGGTGACATGCAGACTGCATTCACCGATGCCGCGAGCCGCGCACCGAAGACAACCGAGCTCGGCGCAGGCAACATCGGTGGCATGACCCTGACCCCGGGCGTCTACAAATGGGGTACGGGCCTCCTCATTCCCACGAACGTGACGCTGAGCGGCAGCTCCACGGATGTCTGGATCTTTCAGATCGCCCAGAACCTGACGGTAGCGAGCGCGACGAAAATTCTCCTGAAGGGCGGCGCACTGCCGAAGAACATCTTCTGGCAAGTCTCCGGCCTCGTGGACGTCGGGACGACCGCGCACCTCGAGGGCATCGTTCTCACCCAGACTGCGATCGCGCTCCATACGGGCGCATCGATCAACGGCCGGCTCTTCGCGCAGACCGCGGTGACCCTCGACAGCAGCACGGTCGCGCAGCCTGCGCACTGATGCGGTGATGCGCTGACGCGCTGATGCGCTGACGCGCTGACGCGCTGACGAACGAGTCAATGGCGTCACCCTGGGCTCAGAAGAACGTGTAGCCCAGGGTGCCGCCGATGATGTTCGTCGAGCTGCCCGCGAAGTAGCGGTCGAAGCGCAGGGCGAGGATGAAGTAGCTCGCGTCGCAGCAGTGGCCGAACTGGAGCACTGCCTCCGGACCGAGCGAGGCGCGCGTGGGCTCGCCTTTGACCGCGAGGTCGATGGTCGTGCCGAGGCCGCCGCCGGCGCCCACCACCCAGTCGCTCGGGTGATAGAGGAACCGGTAGCCGAAGCGCGTGAGGAAGCCGGTGCCCTTCTGGCCCGCGATGACGGTCGGCTCGACCAGCGCGCGGTGAAAGCGGTAGTCGCGCACCGTGAACGAGCCGACGTGGCGCGAGCACGTGTAGGCCGGTCCTATCGGGATCGACCATGGCCACGCGATGACGACGACCGGAGCCTCGGCACGAAGCTGCGCGCCGACATGCGGGACGGCGCTCGCCACGATGAGATCGGCGGTCGACCCGACGCCGCTCACCAGCGGACCCCACGGCGCTCCGAGGACGTTGTCGTCCTGCGGATAGACGTAAGGTGTGGCCGGCTGGGTCTTGCTCCACTCGGCGAGCTCGCGATCGTTCTTCGCGTGGAAGAGGCGACAGCCCTCGGGGCCGTCGGCGTAGTCGATCTTGTCCTCGGCGCTCGCGACGCGCGACACGGAGAGGATCGCAACGAGCGATGTCGAGACGAGCAACGCGAAACCCGACCGGCGAGGCACGCGTATAACCTAGTGCATCGTCACTCGAAGCGGAACGACTTCCCTACCTGGACGACGTCGCCCTTGAACGCGGGGACCTTCGCCTTCTTGAACTCTTTTGCGATGCACTTGGCGACCGGCGTGCCCACCCACGGGCCCTTGTCGACGACCGCTTCGCTCGCGGTCCCGGCCGGCTCGAACTTCACCATGATGTGACCTTCGCCGCGCGGTGCGTTCGTGCTCTTGCACTTGACGAGGTCGACCGAGGAGAGCGCGCTCGAGGCAGCCTGCTTGTCGAAGGGTGTCGCGTCCTCGGAGGTCGACGGCTTCGGATCCTTAGGCGGTGCCTTCGGCTTCTTCGGACCTGCGTCCGACGTGCCTGCGATCGTGACGACGGCGAGTAACAAAGCCGACGTCAGCAGAGCCTTCGAACCAGTCATGACCATCGCTGTAGCAAGGTAGGTGCCGGCGTTTGCAAGCTGCACGCATCGTCTCCTGCTGCGAGAATCTTGCAGTCGGCGCGCGCCCGACGTCGTGAACAGTGACCCCCTGGTCATACGATCGTGGATCGACGGAACCTCAGTGCAGCCTCGCCCTGACGCCGGCGCGCGGCTGCTTGCTGCTATCGTGGGCGGATCAATGACGACAGGCGGTGACGGAACGTTGCGAGCGCTGCCACCGCGTGACGCTTCGAGCAGCGAAATCCTGGACGCGTTCCTCGCGTACGTGGACGAGCGGAAGCTCGAGCTCTATCCGGCGCAGGAAGAGGCGATCCTCGAGCTGCTCGAGGGATCGAACGTCATCCTCAACACGCCCACCGGCTCAGGGAAATCGCTCGTCGCCGAGGCCGCGCACTTCGACGCGCTCGTGCGCGGCGAGCGCTCGTTCTACACGAGCCCCATCAAGGCCCTCGCGAACGAGAAGTTCTTCGCGCTCGTTCGCACGTTCGGCGCCGACAACGTCGGCCTGATGACCGGCGACGCGACGGTCAATCGCGACGCCCCGATCATCTGCGCCACCGCCGAGGTGCTCTCGAACATGGCGCTCGCGGAGGGGCCGCGCGCTGACGTCGACCTCGCCGTCCTCGACGAGTTTCACTACTACGCCGACCGCGAGCGCGGCGTCGCGTGGCAAATCCCGCTCCTCGCGCTGCCCCATACGCGCTTCCTCCTCATGAGCGCCACGTTCGGCGATCCCGAGCCGTTCCAGAAGCACCTCGAAGCGCTGAACGGAAAGCGCACCGCCGTCGTGCGCTCCACGCATCGCCCGGTGCCGCTCGACTTCACGTACGCCGACACCGCGCTCCACGAGACGGTGCACAAGCTCGTCGACAAGGGCAAGCACCCCATCTATCTCGTGAACTTCACGCAGCGCGCGTGCGCCGAAGAGGCGCAGAACCTCATGAGCATGGACTACTGCTCGAAGGAGGAGAAGAAGCGCATCAACGAAGCGCTGGTCGGCGCTCGCTTCGACAGCCCCTACGGCAAGGAGCTCCAGCGCTTCATCCGGCACGGCATCGGCATCCACCACGCCGGTCTCCTCCCCAAGTACCGCCTCATCGTGGAGAAGCTCGCGCAGAAGGGCCTCCTCAAGATCATCAGCGGCACCGACACGCTCGGCGTCGGCGTCAACGTGCCGATCCGCACCGTGCTCTTCACGAAGCTGTGCAAGTTCGACGGTGAGAAGACCACCATCCTCAGTGTCCGCGATTTCCAGCAGATCAGCGGACGCGCCGGACGCAAGGGCTTCGACGACGAAGGCAGCGTCGTCGCTCAAGCACCGGAGCACGTGATCGAGAACCTGAAGCTCGAGGCCAAGGCCGGGAGCGACGCCGGCAAGAAGCGCAAGATCGTCCGGAAGAAGCCGCCCGACTGGGGCTACGTGCACTGGGACAAGAGCACGTTCGATCGTCTCGTCACCGCGCTGCCGGAGCCGCTCGTGTCGCGCTTCTCGGTCTCGCACGGCATGGTGGTGAACGTCCTCTCCCGCGAGGAGGACGGCGGATGCATGGCGCTCGCGCATCTCGTCAAGGCCTCGCACGAGCGACCGGCGCACAAGCGCGCGCTCGGTCGCACCGCGCTCGAGATGGTCAAGTCCCTGAAGGAAGCGGACATCCTCGACATCACGCACGACGACGAGGGGCGACGCAGGTTCGCGGTCAACACCGACCTCGGCGAGGATTTCTCGATCCATCACGCGCTCTCGCTCTACATGCTCGACACCGCGAAGATGCTCACGCCCTCCGATCCGGCCTACGAGCTCGATCTCCTCACGCTCGTCGAGTCGATCCTCGAGAACCCCGACATCATCCTTCGACGACAGCTCGACAAGCTGAAGGGCGACAAGGTCGGCGAGATGAAGGCGGCCGGCGTCGAGTACGACGACCGCATGGCCGAGCTCGAGAAGATGGACTACCC
>JAYTOQ010000469.1:0-2191 GCA_043747665.1 Polyangiaceae bacterium
GGTCGATCGCTCGACGTCGCGTCGTTGCGCTCCTCGATCGCCGGCTCACGGGTCGGGCTCTTCACCGCGCTCGGACGTCCGGAGCGCCTCGCGCGTGCCCTCGCTCGCGAAGGCATCGTGGCGTCCGAGGTCGTCCACGCCGGCGATCACGGGCCGCTGACCGCTTTCCACCGGCGCCGGCTGGTCGATTCTCGTGTCGATCTCTGGCTCGCCACCGGCAAGTGCGCGACGCACCTCGCGGAGCTCGAGCTCGGCGCTCCCCTCGCAATCCTCGACGGATCCCTCGCTCTACCGCTGGTTCTGCGCGGCGCGCTCGCCGGCCTGCTCCCTCAGAGTGATGCGAATCGCATCAGTCGGTGAGCCATCCGCGACCGGCGGGTGCGATATCTGCCGACATGCGTGGCTTGACCCCTCGATCCGCAAAGCCTTACTCTCCAAACGCGTCCGGATCCCGCGAGAAACGCGGGGCCGCGTGCGCGAAGCTGCCCGAGCAGCGCTTATTGAGACGAGCACGTGAGCGAGCTGGACGAGAAGACACGCGTAACGACGATCGTCCAGAAGCCCGCCGGCGAGACCGGCGAGGACGAGAAGCCGCGTAACAACGACTGCATCGTCGTGATCTACACGAAGGAGCCGACGCTCCTCGGCAAGCGCTTCGTGCTCGACTACACGCCGGTCCGGCTCGGGCGCGGCGCCGAGAATCACATCGTCCTCGAGGGCGACAGCGTGTCGCGGCGCCACGCTCATCTCGAGCAGCGCGGCCCCGTGTGGTGGGCGGTCGACGACGGCTCGACCAACGGCACCTACGTCAACGACGAGCAGATCAGCCGCGAGTTCGGGCTCGCGAACGGGGACCGCATCAAGGTGGGGCCCACCATCTTCAAGTACCTCTCGGGCGCCGACGTCGAGGCGCAGTACCACGAAGAAATCTATCGCATGACCATCATCGATGGTCTCACGCAGGCGCACGTGAAGCGCTACCTGCTCGAGGCCCTCGAGAAGGAGATCATCCGCGCCCGGCGTCACGCGCGCGAGCTCTCCTTCGTCATGTTCGACATCGACCACTTCAAGAAGATCAACGACCACCACGGCCACCTCGCCGGCGACCACGTGCTCAAGGAGCTCGCGCGCATCGTCCAGGGTCGCATCCGTCGTGACGAGGTCTTCGCGCGCTACGGCGGCGAGGAGTTCTCCATCATCCTTCCCGAGACCGGCATCGAAGGCGCGCGCGCCCTCGCCGAAGGCCTCCGCGAGAAGATCGAGAGCAGCAAGTTCGTCTTCCAGGGCGACAGCATCCCGGTGACGGTGTCGATCGGCGTCGCGCTCTTGACCGACACCGACAAGACCAGCCTCGATCTCATCCGCGCCGCGGACGCAAAGCTCTACGAAGCGAAGCGCGGCGGACGCAACAAGGTCGTCGGCTGACGGCTGACGGCCGACGGCTGACCAGATCGATGGGCGTGTCCGGCGAGCTCCCTGACGTGAAGGTGGCGCCGCCGGGGCCGCGCTCGCGCGAGCTGGCGAAGCGACTCGAGGCGGTGGAGTCGCCGGCGTTCGAGGCGCGACGCGACGCTCGCTCGCAGGCGTCCGGCGCCGAGCAGGTCCCGATCGTCTACGCGCGCGGGAGCGGCTCGAACGTCTTCGACGTGGACGGCAATCGCTACGTCGATCTCACGGCGGGCTTCGGTGCGCTCGTGCTCGGTCATGGTCCGAACGTCGCGACCGATGCCGCCTGCAGCGCGCTCGAGGAGCTCCCGCTTGCCCTCGGCGACGTCTATGCGTCCGAGTCGAAGGTGCGACTCTGCGAGGCCATCGCGGCGCTCTTTCCCGAGCCCGGTGCGCGCGTGATGCTCGGCCTATCGGGCGCGGACGCCGTGACGTGCGCGCTCAAGACCGCGGCGCTGGCGACGAAGAAGCCTCGCGTGATCGCATTCGAGGGCGCCTATCACGGTCTCTCGTACGGTCCGCTCGCCGCGTGCGGTCTCGCGTCGAGCTTCCGCGAGCCGTTCGCCGAGCAGCTCGGCATCGACGTCACGTTTGCGCCTTATCCGTCGGAGGATGACCCGCGCGGAGCGGCGGGCGCGCTCGACGAGAGCATCGCCGCGGTACGTGGCGCGCTGGAGTCCGGAGCAGTGGGCGCAATCCTCGTCGAGCCGATGCTCGGTCGAGGCGGATGCGTCGTGCCGCCTCC
>JAYTOQ010000470.1:0-9779 GCA_043747665.1 Polyangiaceae bacterium
CGCGCGCGTCGGCGATGCCTCCGATGCCGGCGCCGTTCGCCGTCACGCGCAAGAATGGGCCGTTCGTGAGCACGACGTCGCGCCTCTCGCGGATGCTACGAACGAGGTCCTCGGTGCGCGAGCCGTCCCACGCGTCGAGGGCGTCGTCCTTCGTGACGCGGACGTACGTGCGCGGGAGGCCGGCCTCCTGGCCGACGATGCCGTGCGTGTCGGTATCCGCGATGGCAGTGACGGGATGGCTCGTGCGGAGGAGCGCGAGGAAGTCGTCGAGGACCTTCGTGCGCGCCTCGACGTTGCGACCGTTCCAGAGCTCGAGCGCGTCGAAGTCGGCGTCGTAGCCGGCGCCCGTCCCGACGCCGGTCTTCGGGTCGAAGCCGAGCTGGTCGAAGTAGCCGTTGGTGCCGGAGCGCGGGTGATTCACCTGGAGCACGCTGCGCGGGCCGGGGCGCGCGCGCAGCTCGTCGAAGACGTCGCGGGCGAGCCGGTCGCGTACGGGCGGCGCTCCGCCACGGGGCCTCTGCGCATCGACGGACAGCGGGAAGACGTTGGCGTGCCCCCACGGCTTCTTGCTGGCGTCGGTGGTGAGCTCGTCACCGGGGATCGAGACGACGAACCGCGACATGCCGAGCTCGCGAACGAGCGGAGCGAGATCGACGATGACGTTGTGCTCGCTGGCGACCGCGACCTCCACGGCCTCGGCGACGTTGGCGAGCACCCGATCGCGCGTCCCCACGGGCGCGTCGGCGCTGAGGATGGTGTGCTGGTGAAAGTCGGTGGCCACGTAGCCGCTCGTGTCGACGATGCGACGAAGCCCCGCGCTCACCGTGCGTGTCGCGCCGGCGGCGAGCACGACCTCGGAGACCTCCGCGCCGTACTCGGGCCCGCGCGTGAAGGTGAGGCGGTACTTGCCGGGCGCGACGGCCACCTCGCCGCTGCTCGCGATCAGCTGGTTCTTCGCGGGCCCCGAAACGTGCGCGGGTCCGAAGTCGGGCGTCGCCGTTCCGTCGAGCCCCTCGAAGGTGATCTTGCACGGTAGCACCGGCTCGATTTCGGCCCCAGATGCGCTTTTTTCCGTGCATGTTGCATCGATCTTGCCGACGTCAGTGACGGCCAGGCTCACCTTCGCGACAGCGCCCTTCTTGACGTCGACCGTCACGCGACCGGCGGCCACGGCGCGCCGTCCCGCGCTCGGGGCATAGGACAGGAGCCACTTCCCGGGCGGGACCTCGCCGCCGAACGTGACGTCTGCCGTGGCGGCGACGATGGTCATCACCTCTTCGCCCGCGGGCGTCGCGATCACCACCTTCGCGCCAGCGGGCGCCTTCACCGGCTTGCCGGCGGCATCGACAAGACCGATCTCGAGGCCGCCGACCGCGCCCTCGGACGCCTTCGTCAGCTCGCACACGATGCTCGCGACGTCGGCGCGCTCGCCGACCGCGAAGACGCGCTGGTATGTCTCGCTCGCGCCGGCCGCGATGGTGACGTTCTTCTTCTGCTCGGTGTCCGTCCACGCGCCGCCGCTCACGGCGTCGACCGTGCCGTCCGGCGTGGTGATGGCATAGCTCGTGAAGCGCCCTACCCCGCCGATGAACGGACCGCTCGACGGCCCCTTGAAGCCGACCGCCTTGCCTGGCGCGAGCTTCTCGGCGCCGCCCCACTGGATGGCGTCGCCGAGCGCGGGAAGCACGATATCGGCCTTGCTCGTGTTCTTCACCGTCGTGCTCACGAGCAGCGCGCGATCGGCGCCGGCGAGGCGATACTCGGTCTCGACCTCGAGCGCCGCGTCGTAGAGCTCGCGCCCGCGGGCGATGACCACCGCCTCGCCGCTCGGCAGATCCGTGGCCTCGATCTTCGTGTAGACACCCTGCCGGGGGAACGTGCCGAAGTACGTGAAGACCTGGCCGAGCTCGTCCTTCCGGACCTTCGCGTCGGCAGCATCGACGAGGTTGCCGCCCGACTCCGCGAAGCCTCCCCCGCCGCCGAGCGCATCGATGACGAAGACCACCTCGTCGTTCTCGAGCATCCAGTCGCCGGCCTTGCCGGTGGCGTTGGGGCCGCCGAGCTGCTCGCCCGCCTTCATGGGATGCGCATGCGAGCGGGCATGCGCGCTCGCTTGGGGCTTCGGGGCAGCCGGCGCGCCGTGGCCGCGAATGAGGCCCATGCGCTTGTCGAGGTTCGGAGAGATCGCGATCTGCGGGTCACCGTCGGTGGGACGCGGGCACGCCACGAGCCCGACGCCGGCGAGAAAGGTCAGCGCCACCAGCAGAGGACGTCCCATCTCCCTGATTAACCGCCGGGAGGCCCCGAGCTTGGGCATCACCTGGAGCCGCGTCATGCGCGTCATCCGCGTCATCCGCGTCATCCGCGGAGCGAGGCGAGGAAGCGCGCGAGGGCCTGCGCCTTCTGCACGAGCGTGCGGATCTCGATCTGCTCGTCCCTGGTGTGGAAACCGATGCCGCGCGGGCCAAGGCCGTCGATGGCCGCGATGCCCATGGCGTGAGCAGTGCTAGCGTCGGAGCCGCCGCCGATGAGCGACGCCTCGCCTTTGCCGAGGCCAGCAAGCACGGCCGCCTCGCCGTAGCTTTCCATGAGGCGCACGCTTGCGTCGGTGCGCTCGAGCGGCAGGCGCGCGATGCCGCCCTCGATCTCGATGCGTGTACCTTGCACCGAAGTGGCGCACTCGGAGGCAATGGCGCGGAGCGCGCTCACGAGCGCCTCGCCGTCGGCGCGGGTCTCGAAGCGTAGATCGATGAGCGCCTCGGCGCGATCCGGAACGGTGTTCTTGCTGGTGCCGCCGGTGACCTTGCCGACGTTGACGGTGACGCCGCGCGCGTAGTCGGTGAGGCCCTGCGCGCGATCGACGAGCTTGGCGAGCGCCCACACCGCGTTCGCGCCTTCCTTGTGCGCGTTGCCAGCGTGCGCGGCCTTGCCGTGCGCGATGGCGGTGACGGCGCCGGTACCCTTGCGGCGCGTGATCACGAGGTCGTTCTTGCGGCCGGCCTCGAACACGAGGGCGCCGCGCGCCCCCTGGATGGCATCGGCGATCACCTTCTGGCCCTCGGGCGAGCCGACCTCCTCGTCGGCGACGATGACGAGGCGCAGGCCGGGGAGGTCGCGCAACGCTCCGGACGCCGCCAGCGCCTTGAGAGCCCACGCCACGACCACGAGGCCGCCCTTCATGTCGAGGACGCCGGGGCCGCGCGCGAGGTCGCCGTCGCGCTTCCAGCCTTCGAAGGTCCCGGGCGGGAACACCGTGTCGAGATGACCGACGAGCGCGATGGGCGCCTGGTCGGTGGTCGTCCACGCGGAGCTCACCACGAGGTGATCGGCGAACTTCGTGCTGGTCACGCGCCTCGATGCGAGGCCGTCGATGGCGTAGAGCTCCTCGAGCATCGAGGCGACCTTGCGCCCGCCCTCGACGTTTTCGGTGAACGAGTTGATCTCCACGAGCTCCGCGAGGGCGTGCTCCATGCTCTTGCCTTGCTCGACCAGCCAGGCCGCGGCGTCGGCTCCGGCGCTCTCCGCGCTCTTCTTCATGCGGGGCAGTTTACGACCGCGGAGCTTTGCCGCGACGCGACATTTCCCGTGCGTTCTGTAAAAACAGAACGTATAGTATTGGTAAGAACGGAGCGAAGAAGATGGCCGCGCTACCGCAGTCCCGCAGCACCAACGCGTCGAACCCGGGAATCCTCGATGCCGACGCGCGCTGTCGAAAAACAGCGCTGCTCCACGACGAGAAGGTCCTCGTCAAGGAAGCCGGCGCCGGCAAGCTGACCGAGGAGCGACGGGAGCGCGTCCGCCAGAAGGCGACCGCAGAGATCCCCTGGTGGTACCTGCCGTGGGGTCACCTCGCGGCGACCACCGGCATCGGGCTCACGGTGCTCGTGGTCAGCACGGTGGAGCTGGTTCGACTCGCCCAGCTCGGCAGGTCCGCGCACGTCACCGACTGGCTCGTGGTGCCGGGCGTCCTCTTGCTCGCGAACTTCTTCGAGTGGCGCGTGCACAAGAAGGTGCTTCACCGCCGGTCGCGATGGTTCCCGCCGATGCAGACCATCTACGACAAGCACACGCCGATGCATCACATGATCTACGTGGAGGAGGACATGGCGCTGCGCTCCTCGAAGGAGTTCCGCTTGGTGCTCATCCCCGCGGCGGGCGTGGCTGGCATCGTGCTGACCGCGAGCCCGATCGCGCTCGCCATCGGTCGGCTGTGGTCGGCGCCGGCCGGCTGGCTGTTCTTGCTGACGGCCAGCCTCTACATGGTCACGTACGAAGTGCTCCACCTCTGCTACCACGCGCCTAGCGAAAGCTTCATCGGGCGTCTGGCGTTCATCAAGGTGATGCGCGCTCACCACGCGAAGCACCATGACCCGCGGCTGATGCAAAAGTGGAACTTCAACGTGACACTGCCCCTCTTCGACTGGCTCATGGGCACCACCGCCCCCAAACGCTGACTCGCCGCGCTCCCTCGAGAGCCAAGATCGGCTAAGGTGCGCGGTCATGGCGAAGCGGTTCAAGGCGGCGGTGATCGGGGGGAGCGGATACGGCGGCGGGGAGCTGATCCGGCGCCTGCTCATGCACCCTCATGTCGAGCTCGCGCGCGTCGCGTCCGTCGACTTCGTCGGCGAGCCGCTCTCAGCCGCCCATCCCAACCTCGAAGGACTCACCGACCTGAAGTTCGAGGGCATCACGCCCGCCGAGGCCGCCGCAGGCATGGACGTCGTGCTCCTCGGCCTGCCGCACAAGGTCAGCGCCACCAAGATGCCCGAGCTCATGGCGTCGGGCGCGCGCGTGGTCGATCTCTCGGGCGACTTCCGCCTCCGCGACGCCGCGATCTACAAGAAGTACTACCACGCCGATCATCCCTGCCCCCAGCACCTCACCGACGGCGCGTTCGTCTACGGCCTGCCCGAGCTCAATCGCGACGCCATCAAGCAAGCGAAGTACGTGGCCTCGCCGGGTTGCTTCGCGACGACCATCGAGCTCGCGCTCATGCCGCTCGCGAAGGCCGGGCTGCTCAAGGGCGCCGTCGAGGTGGTCGGCATCACCGGCTCTTCGGGGAGCGGCGTCGTCCCGAGCGCGGGCACGCATCACCCGGTCCGCGCGGTCAACCTCCGTACGTACAAGCCGCTCGATCACCAGCACATCCCGGAGATCACGCAGACCCTCGCCGATGCCGGCGCGAAGGATCTCGTGATCCGCTTCGTGCCGGTGAGCGCACCGCTGTCGCGCGGGATCTTCGCCACGTGCTTCGCGCACATCCCCGAGAGCACCACCGCCGACGAGGTGCGTGTACTCTACAACGACATGTACAAGAACGAGCCGTTCGTGCGCGTGCCGCAGAAGCGGCTCCCCGAGGTGGCTGCGGTGAGCGGCACCAACTTCGCCGAGATCGGCATCCAGGTGGGCTCCGACGGCGCGGAGGCCGGCAAGCGCGTCGTGGCGTGCTTCGCCGCCACCGACAACCTCATCAAGGGCGGCGCTGGCCAGGCCATCCAGTCGATGAACATCATGCTCGGCGTCGACGAGCGCACGTCGCTCGAAGATCCCGGCGGCTGGCCGTGAGCGGCCCGGACGCCAACCCTACCGGCCCCGTCGTCATCAAGCTCGGAGGCGAGGTCGTGCAGGGCCCGCACATGGCGGCCATCGCCGCCGACGTCGCCGAGATGCGCGCGGCCGGTACGCCCGTGGTCATCGTCCACGGCGGCGGACCGCAGGTCACCGAGCTCCAGAAGCGCCTCGGTCAGACCCCGAAGATCGTCGGCGGACGCCGCATCACCGACCAGGAGACGCTCGAGGTCATCAAGATGACCGTGGCCGGCAAGGTGAACGTCGATCTCTGCGCGGCGCTCATCGCGGGCGGCGCGAAGCCCGTCGGCCTCCATGGTGCGAGCGCCTGCACGGTGCTCGCCACGCGGCGCCCGCCGAAGATGGTGAGCGGCGGCGGTCCGGAGCCCGTCGACTTCGGCTACGTCGGCGACGTCGTGGGCGTCAACGACGCGCTCATCGGCCTGCTCGTCGGCGACGGCTTCGTCCCGGTCATCGCCTGCCTCGGCGCCGACGAGAAGGGCGGCGTCTACAACATCAACGCCGACGCCGTCGCGAATCAGGTCGCGATCCGTCTCGACGCTCGGGCGCTCGTCCTCGTCACCGATGTGCCGGGCGTCATGCGAGACCTGAACGATCCCACCTCGCGCATCGGTCGCCTCACGTTCGCCGAGGGCAAGCGCGCCATCGAGGACGGCGTCGTCACGAAGGGCATGATCCCGAAGCTCGAGGAGTCCTTCGCGGCCATTGCGCAAGGTGTGCGCGCGGTCCACATCGTGGGCCGGCTATCCCGCGGCGACCTCACGCGTGCGGTCACGTCACCCGGCGAGGTCGGCACGGTCCTCGTCGCTTGATCACCGGCGCATGTGCTCGTCATGATCCGGGTGATCGAGTAAGCGGGTGACCGGTGGGTCGACAGGAGGGAACGCCGAGCTCTCACCCGCCTCATCCCGCGCACCTGGGCGTTTCGAGGTGCGGGCGCGGTGGCGCCGCGCTGCGCGATGCCAGATTCTCCGAGGGGAATCACTCGCCCGGCGCATCGAAGCCCGACGGCACGCTCGTCGCAGCGAGGACGTGCGGAGGTCGGGAGATGACAACTTACGGACGTATGATCTGGATCGCACTTGCAGCAGCCGGAGCTACCGCGGGTTGCACCCTCGACAGCCCGACGTACATCACGTCCCAGGACTCGCCCATCACCGACGACGCCGGCGCTGGCGCGGCCGCGAAGGGCGCCGCCGCTTCGGGCTCGAGCGCGAGCGCCAGCACCGCCGCGGGTGGGACGGCCACGTGCAGCACGACCGACTTCGTGAAGCCCGATCTCTCCACGCTCACCGCGTGCGGTGACGGCAAGGGTCACTGCTACGCAAAGGACAAGGTGTCTCTCGCGTCGATGCTCACCGTTTGCCCGAACGCCGCCGAGGTCTGCGTCCCGGACGAGATCCTCCGGGCGGGGGGCCAGCCGCTGAAGACGTGCACCTCGATCATCGGCGCGGGCGGCTGCGTCACCGCCAGCCTGATCCCCGAGATCATCAAGCAGGGCGGGAGCGCGCTCAAGCCCGACGTCTGCAGCGCCACACAGCTATGTGTACCCTGCACGGATCCCACGCACGGCGGCGCTCCGACGCCGTTCTGCCAGCCCATCGGCGTCCATCAGAACGCATGCTCGGCGGCGCAAGCGGGCGCGGCGGGCGATGCAGGCGCCGCGCTGCCGCCGGCGCAGGCCTGCTGCACCACCGACGGCAAGAGCAACGGCGTGTGCATCGTCGAGGCCGCCGTCCCCGAGGCGCAGCGCAGCCAGGCGCCGCAGGACTCCTGCACGAGCGGCAACAAGTGCGTCCCCGCAGCGTTCGTGGCGGGCAAGCCCGTCACGTGCAGCGGCGGCCTGCTCGGCGCCGGTGTGTGCATGGACGAGTGCTTCAGCTCGATGATGAAGCTCGCCAGCGGCATCGGCATCCTCAGCTCGGCGGGTTGCGGCGTAACCGAGGTCTGCGTTCCTTGCACCTTCGTGAGCGGCCAGGGCGTGCCGGGCTGCAAATGATCGAAAGGGGGTTCGTCGTCCTGATCACCGCGGCAGTGACCGCCGCGGCGTGCACGGTCGGCGAGACCACGTACCTGACGGTCGAGCAGCCCTCGCGCGCGGTCAGCGAGGTGAAGACCTGCAGCGGCGCGTTCGCCAAGCCCGATCTCGGCAAGCTGAAGGCCTGCGGCAACGACAAGGGCCACTGCTATGACGGCGCGAAGATCGCCATCGCGAACCTCCCGGCCTGCGACGGCAGCGACTCGTGCATCCCCGACAAGGTCCTCGCAGCGAACGGCAGCAAGCTGAAATCCTGCACGTTCTTCGTGGGCGGAAAATCGGGCGTCTGCATGAGCACGATGATCAAGGACATCGACGCCCACAAGAACGAGCTCCAGAAGGACGTCTGCGACGAAGACGAGCGCTGCGCTCCCTGCGTCGATCCGCGCGACGGAAGCGACACGCACATCTGCGATCCCATCGGCGTCTACCAGGATGCATGCAAGGGCGGTCCCGGAACGCAGCTCCCGTCGTGCTGTCATCATCAAGGCGTGTGCATCAGCCCGGACGCCGCGCCCGCCGATCAGCGCGACAGCATGGTGCCGGACATCTGCCCGCGCTCGAAGGTGTGCGCGCCCGCGTCGTTGGTCGACGGCAAGCCCAAGCCCTGCAACGTTCTCGGCGATCCTGGCGTCTGCATCGACGTGTGCTTCTCGAAGATGCTCGGCCCCATCCAGAAGGTCTTCCGGGACAAATGCAGCCCGACCGAGGTGTGCCTGCCGTGCCTCATCGGCGCAGGCCAAGGCGTCCCCGGCTGCTGACCGAGCACGCGGCTACTTCGTCGCCTCTTCCTTGACGGCCTGGGCCTGATCGAGGCCGGTTTTCACGGTCGCGGCGTACGACTCCGCCTTCTTGAAGACGTCGTCGAAGCACTTGGTGAGCTGCGCTTCAGAAGCAGGCGCCGTCGACTTGCCGCCCGAGAGCGCCATGTCAGGAATGCCCTTGCGCGTCCCTTCGATGACCGCCTGCGCATTGAGGACGCGCTTGCCGCCCTTGTCGCCGACCTCGAAGAGTATCTTGAGCAGCGCGGGGAACGACTTGTCGACCGCGGTCTTCATCGCGTCGCTCGTGTCGCGTTCTCTCGGGCCGGTTCCGCTGATGACCATGCCGACCTGAGGCGTCGAGCACTCCGTCTGGTTGATCGCCGCGAGCTCGCAACGAGCGCGGCAGTCGGTGCTGACGTCGGGGGTCTTGAACTCGCCCGCGCACTTGGCGTCCGCGAGCTCGACGGTGCACGTGCCGGCGCAGACGCCGTCGCAGATGCCCGCCGCCTTCATCTTGCACGAGCCGCTGCACGTGCCCTTGCACTCGCCGGTGCTCGCGCCCTTCTCGCACGTGCCCGCGCAGACACCGGGGCACGGTCCAGAGACCGGGCGACCGTCGCAGATGCCCTTGCAGCGACCGCCGCACGTGCCCTTGATCGCGCCGTCGCAGCTACCGCTGCAGATGCCGTCGCACTTGGTGGCGGTCTTCGCTTCGCAGACGCCGTCGCAGTTGCCGTCGCAACGCCCGGCCTTCGCGTCGCACTCTGCCTTCACGCGGCCCGCGGGCACCGACGAATCGCAGATGCTCGCGCATTTCGTCATGAGCGTCGCGTCGACGGAGCACACGGGCACGCGCACGACGAGCGTCGCCGTCGCCTTGCCACCGAGCTTCGCGCGCGCGTCGTGCACTGCCTTGATGGCCGCGCCGCACGCCTCGTTGCCGCTACGCCAATCGCCCTTGTTTCCCAGGTCGTGCGCGATCTGCGCGCACGCGATGCCGAGCTCGGCGTCGAGCTTGTCCGCGAGCAGGCCGACCTCCACGGAGGCCAGCGCTGCTGCCTTCAGCTTGTCCGCCGCGTCACGCGAGAGCTGATACTCCTTCGCGAAATCGAACGCGGCGACCTCGTCGGCCTTTGCCAGATCCGGACAGCGCGTGGAGACACTCGCGGTCGTCTTTGCCACCGGAGGCGGCGAAGAGCCACACGCCGCCACGACGGCTCCCAGAAGGAGCGCCGCGACGGCTCGTGCGATGGCCCGATGTTTCCTCGAGCTGTCCTTGCTCACTGCTGGGAGAGGCTCCCAGCCGTTCCGCTCTTCGCGCCGCCACCCGCGCCGCCGCCCGCGCTGCCGCTGGCGCTCGCAGAGACGTTCACCGACACGCTGACGTT
>JAYTOQ010000471.1:0-3717 GCA_043747665.1 Polyangiaceae bacterium
GCTCGGCGGGCACGGCCCGGCCCGAGACCGACGTGGCCGCCGCGGTGCGCCGGCACTGGGAAGCGCTCGACGCGCGCCTCTCGGTGACAAGCCGCATGACCCGCACGGCCCGCACCACTCACCCGAGCGCGTCGGAGAAGGCTGGCCCCTCGGCGCCGGCACCGCCCACCGAGGACGGCGTTCGTCTCGGACGTGCGCGCTCGGCGATGCTCGCCGAGCTCCTCGAGACGCTCCATGCCGCCGCGCTCGCGAGCACCGGCGTCAGCGAGCCCGTCGCGCTCGCCGCCGTCGGCACGTTCGGTCGCGGCGCCGTCGCGCTGCGCTCCGATGTCGACGTGCGCCTCGTGGTGCGACCCGGCAAGAAGAACCGCGAGGCCGCGTCGCGACTCGCCGACGCGCTCCTCTATCCGCTCTGGGATGCAGGTCTGTCGGTGGGCCACCAGGTGCTCGACGTCAGCGAGGCGCTCGAGCTCGCGCAGACCGATCTCGCGACCGCCACGTCGCTGCTTGACCTGCGCATCATCGCCGGCGACGCCAGCATCCTCGCCGAGATCGAGGAGCGCGCGTACGCAGGGCTCTTCAGCGAGGGTGAGCTCGCGCGCTTCGTCGAGCGCCTGGAGGAGGAGGCGGCGTCGCGCCACGCGCGCTTCGGCGGCTCGCTCTACTTGCTCGAGCCCGAGGTGAAGGCCGGCGCCGGCGGCCTCCGCGACCTCGACATCGGACGCTGGGCCGCGCGCGCTCGCTACCGGACGCGCGACGGAGACGGCGCCGGCACGTGGGACGCGCTCGTGCGCGTCGGCGTGCTCGTCTCGCGCGAGGCCCAGGAGATCGGGCGCGCCGAGGAGTTCCTTTGGCGCGTCCGCAACCGCCTCCATGCGCACGCCGCAAGGAAGAGTGATCGCCTCACGTTCGATCAGCAAGAGGCCATCGCCATCGAGATGGGCTACGGCAAGGGCAGCGCCGCGAACGGCGGTGGTGGGGAAGCTGCCGCGGCCGACCCCGACCCCGACGCCGTGTCGGCCGAGGTCCAGGAGGAGCGCGCGGCGGCTGCCGAGCGCTTCATGCAGGACTACTTCGGGCACGCGCGCGTGGTCTCTCGCGCGCGTGACTCGCTACTGCTTCGTGCGACGCCGCCGCGCCGTCGCGCGCGTCCCGCCGAGGTCGATCTCGGGAACGGTGTCCGCCTCTTCGACGGACACGTCACCGTCGATCCCGCGGCGCTCGCGGACGATCCCGCGCTCGCGCTACGTGCGTATGTCGCGTGCGTCCACAAGAAGGCGCCCATCCTCCCGTTCGCACGCGACACCATCGCGCGGTGTACCGCCGACGCCGACTGGGCGGCGAAGCTGCGCGCGAGCCCGGAGGCCGCGCGCCTCTTCGTGGAGCTGCTGTGCACAGTGCGCGAGGTGCCGCTGAAGCGAGGCTCGATCGCCGGCGAGCTGCACGAGGTCGGGCTCCTCCTGGCGATGATCCCCGAGTTCGCGCCGGTCACCGGGCGCGTTCACCACGACGTCTACCATGTGTACACGGTGGACGTTCACTCGGTGGCCGCGGTCGATGCGCTCCGCGCGCTGTGCCGCGGCGAGAACGCGCACGATCGACCGCTGGCGAGCCGTCTCGCGGCCGAGATCGCGCGGCCCGCGCCGCTCTTCCTCGCGACGCTGCTCCACGACGTCGGGAAGGGCTATCCCGACGCGAGTGGCTCGCGGAAGAACCACTCCGTCACGGGCGCCGAGCTGTGCGACACGATCCTGCCGCGGCTCGGCATCTCGCCCGACGACGCCGCCGAGGTCCGGGCGCTCATCCGCGATCATCTCGTCATGTATCACGTGGCGACGCGGCGCGACCTCGACGACCCGACCACCACGAAGGACTTCTGCGCGCAGCTCCGCGGCCGCGAAGGGCTCCGCGATCTGTACCTCCTCACCGTGTGCGATCTCACGACCACGTCACCCACCGCGATGACGTCGTGGAAGGCGCGCATGCTCGACGAGCTCTACTTCGCCGCCGATGCGTCGTTCGGCGGAGACGACGCCTTCGACGCCGCGCGAACGCAGCGTGTGAAGGACGCGGCGCTGGCGATCTGGCAGAGCAAGCGCGCCGACCTCGAGGCCTTCCTGGCGTCGATGCCGGAGCGGTATCTCCTCTCCAACGCGCCCGACGCCATCTGCGCCCACGCGCGCGTCGCGCTCGATCGCGCGCGCGAGCGCCGCGCGGTCCACGCCGCGATCGTTCCGTCACGTCATCCCGAGGTCAGCGAGCTGTGCGTGGTCGCCGAGGACGCGCCCGGTCTCCTCGCGCGCATCGCCGCCGCCATCACCGCGAGCCGTCTCGAGGTCCTCGGCGCGCAGGTCTATTCGCGCAGCGTCGCTCGCTCCGGCAGCGGCAGCTCCGGCAGCCTGCAGACGACCGAGGCCGTCGACCTCTTCTGGGTCCGTGACGCGCGCGGCAACGCCGACGGCGTCGCGCAGGCGCTGCCGCGGCTCGTTCGCGACCTCGAGAGCGTGTGCTCCGGAACGACCTCCGCTGACGAGCTCCTTCGCGAGCGCATCGGGACCGCGTCGCCGTGGCGCGAGCGGCCGAGCCCCGCCGTCCTGTCCGAGGTGGTGGTCGACGACCGCGCTTCTCCTCGGCACACCGTGGTCGAAGTCTTCGCGAAGGACCGCCCCGGCCTCCTCTACAGCCTCGCGCGCGCGATGCACGGGCTCGGCCTCGGCATCGCGCTCTCCAAGATCAACACGGAGGGCACGAAGGTGGCCGACGTGTTCTATGTGAACGAGCTCGACGGCTCCAAGGTCGCACCCGGTCCGCGTTTCAAAGCGATCCGCGAGGCGCTGCTTGCAGCCACGTCGACACCGAACGAGAAGCTCGAAAAGCTCGAAAAGCTCGAAAAAGAGGGACGCGCATGAAACGGCAAGCGGTCTGGGGAAGCGTCGCAGTGACCATCGCGCTCGGCATCGGCTCGGGCCTCGGCTGCGGAGGGGGCGCGGCTGCCAAGCCGGCCGAGACTCCGGACCCGAGCCTCGCGCCCGCGACGCCCGCCAAGCCCGCCGCGACCGGCACGACGCCGGCCGCCGGCGGCACCGATGGACCTGCGGCAGCGTCGTCGAGCGAAGACGTCACGAAGGGCACCGCGTCCGTGAAGGCGGGCGACTGGTCTGCTGCGCGCGCGTACTTCGAGGCGGCGATCAAGAAGAACCCGAAGCAGGCCGACGCCCACTACTACCTCGGGCTCGTCATGGACAAGACGGGCGACCGCGGCGCCGCCGAGAAGAGCTACAAGACGGCGCTCGAGCTGCAGCCCGATCTCCAGGAGGCGGCTGAGAACCTCACGGCGATCCTCATCGAGACCCAGAAGTTCGACGACGCCGTGGTCCTCGCGAAGAAGGCGCTCGCGCGCAACGCGAAGAACGCGGAGATGCAGCTGAACCTCGCCATCGCGCTCTCCGGCAAGGGCGACGTCGACGGCGCGACGAAGGCCTTCGACGGCGCGGTGAAGCTCGCGCCCAACGATCCGCGGTTCTACCTCGCCTATGCGCAGCACCTCGGCGCCGCCAAGAAGAACGACGAGGCCATCGGCAAGCTGAAGGAGGCCATGCGCGTCGCCGGCGACGACGCCGTGATGCTCGGCACCATCGGCGGCGAGCTCCGCACGGCACGCGACGTCCCCGACTGCATCGCGGCGTTCGACAAGGCCATCGCCATCAAGGACAACGC
>JAYTOQ010000472.1:0-1732 GCA_043747665.1 Polyangiaceae bacterium
ACGACGATCTTCCACATCGTAGCGCTGCGCTTCGTTCGCGCGTCTGAGGTCTCCCACCGCGGATTCGTCGGGTCCATGGTCGTCAGAACTGCATGCGACATGCCCACCCCGAGCGGTCGAGCTGTCCATGCGTCAGTGCCAGCCGACACGTTGCGGTCGGTCGTCGCACGAAGTCTTCCGTCGCGATTGACGAGGCGCGGCAAGTACCTATATGTGCGGAACCGCCGATGAACCCGACCGTCATGCTCCTGCTCATCGTGGCCGCCCACGTGATCTTCCTGTGGTCGATTATGCGGCGCTGGCAGCTGCTGCGGGTCGGAAGCTTCCTCAATCGCTTCGACCGGATCCCGGAGCGTATCTCCGCCGTCCTCCGCTACGCGTTCGCGCAGGAGAAGATGGCCTACTACCAGCCGGCAGGAATCGCCCACAAGCTCATCTTCGTCGGCTTCATGGTGCTGCTCTTCCGGACGCTGGTTCTCTGGGGGCGCGGGTTCGATCCGAGCTGGAATCTCCTCGTCCTGGGTCCCGCACAGCCCATCGGCAAGGTCTACGAGTTCGCGAAGGACATCGTCGCGGTCCTCGTCATGGCCGGCGTCTCGGTCTTCTTCTACTACCGCGTCATCAAGCACCAGAAGCGCCTCACGCACAGCGTCGAGGCCATCCTGATCCTCGGCATCATCTTCACGATGATGGTCGCGGACATCACCTACGACGGCGCGACCCTCGCGCTCATCGGCAAGTACCCCGACGTGTGCCCGCCCGGCAGCGCGGCATCGCTTGGCGATCAGTGCCGCGGCTTCGCGCAGGTCATCGCGCCGCATGCCGGCGCCGAGCACAGCGAGGGCTTCTCGTTCTTCCCGTCGCCCGCGGGCTCGCTCATGGCGCTCGCGCTGAAGAAGCTGTCGCCGCGCGTGCTCGAGGTGGTGGCGCATGCCGGGTTCTGGACGCATGCGACGCTGCCGCTGGTCTTCCTGAACCTGCTTCCGCACTCGAAGCACTTCCACGTCATCACCGGCATCCCGAACGTCTTCTTCAAGGACATCACGCCGAAGGGGCGCCTCGCGCCGATGGGCTCCGCCGAGCAGATCATGGAGCTCGCGATGGCGGCCTCCGAGCTCGCCGAGCCCACCAAGGCGAAGATCGGCATCGCCAAGGTCGAGCACCTGTCGTGGAAGGCGGTCCTCGACTTCTACACGTGCACCGAGTGCGGTCGCTGCTCCGACAACTGTCCGGCGCACAAGACCGGCAAGATCCTCTCGCCGAAGCACTTCACGCTCGCCTTGCGCGATCACATGTACGGCCACCAGAGCGAGCTCGTGGAGCGCGAGATGGCGTGGGGCCCCGGCATGGAGGACGCCGCAGCCGCCGACGGCAGCGACGAGTCGCTCCGCTCCGCGATCGAGATTGAGGGCCGCGCCGCTGCGAGCGATGGCGCAAAGTCGCCGCCGAAGTACCAAGCCATCGACCTCGCGCCCGAGATCATCCATCCCGACGTGCTCTGGGCGTGCACGTCGTGTCGCGCGTGCGAGGAGCAGTGCCCGGTGCTGATCTCGTACGTCGACAAGATCGTCGACATGCGCCGCAACCTCGTGATGGTGAAGGGCGAGTTCCCGCACGCGCTCCAGAAGCCGTTCCAGGGCATGGAGGTCAACGGCAACCCGTGGAACCTGTCGCGCATGGATCGCTCGGCGTGGTCCGACGGCCTGGACATCCCGACGTTCGCCGAGAAGCC
>JAYTOQ010000473.1:0-5297 GCA_043747665.1 Polyangiaceae bacterium
GCGATGGCGCTCGGGGCGGTCGCGATGATCGCGGCAAAGCAGGGGCGCACCGACGAGACGTTCGCGCTCGCGGAGCGCGCCGACGCGGCGGCGCGCGAGGCAGGCATGAGCCCGCCTGTCGCCATGCAGCGAGCGCGGGCCGAAGCCCTCGCAGCGACATGGAGGCTGGCCGAGGCGGCGCCGTTGTTCCTGGACGTCGCCTCGCGCTCGCCGCGTGACGACGCGGCGTGGGCGACCGCCGCGATGACCTTCGGAGGCGCTGGCGACACGTACGCAGCGCTCGATGCGTCGCGCCGCGGCCTGGCAATTCAACCCCGAGACGGCGACCTGCTGCGGGTGCAGGCCCTCTCGCTTCGAGCGCCCGCCCTGCACGCCGATCTCTCGACCCAGGCCGCCGCCGAGGCCGCCTTCCTCGATCGGCGCACCCCCGACGCCGCGCCGGCCATCCGGGCCAGGTGCTCGGCGACCATCCCGGGCTGCGCGAACGAGCGCATTCCGGTCCACGTCCACGCGATGCGCGGTCAGAGATAGCCCTCGCGGGCGAACCAGCTCATCGCGTCGGCGACCGCGCGCTCGAGCTCGCGCCCACGCTGAGCTGCACGAGGTCGCGATAGCGCTCGCGCACCACCGCTGAGCGCGCGCACGCATGAATGACCTAGGCATCGCGCTCGATCCGGCGCAGCTCGCGAGCGCGATCGAGCACATGCTCGCCAAGGGCGCGAACGCGCACGACCACAAGCGCTGACGCGCTAGCGGTCGGCGACCTTGCGGAGCAGCTTCGCGGCGGCGGTGATGTTCCACAGCGCGAAGCCGAGGAACATCAGCACGAGGAGGATGGCGCCGCGCGCTCCGGTCGGAGCGTCGCCCTCGACGAGCAGCCACGACGCCTCGGGCACCTTCTGCCCGGTCGCATCGCTCACGGCGGCGGCGAGGCCGCGATGCTTCGGGCCCGCCGACTCGAACTTCACGAGGCGGCCAGTGAACTGGCTCGGCGGGACGTAGCGGATGTTCTCGCTGCCGGCGGGGACGCGGACCTCGACCCACACGTTCGGCCGTCCCGCGACCGGCATGAGGCGGAACGAGTCGGAGACGAGGGGCCGCTCGTAGCGGATGGCCTTGGCGGCGCCGAGCATTCCGGTGCCCGTGACGAAGCTGTTCTCGAGGAAGGCCGCGGCCGGGGCGGCCCCGAGGTCCCCGAGGTCGATCGGGTGGGCGGGGGCGAACGCGTAGGTGGCGTCTCCGCGCAGCGAGACGACCATGGCCAGCGACGCAAATGCCGTGAAAACCAGCATGCCGACCGTCACCGAGCGCTCTCGCTTCGGCGGATCCGGGAGATCGAGGAGCTCCGGGTCGATCGCGTCTTCTTCGCGGGCGCCGGGGGGAGCGAGGTGCTGGGTAGGGGCGGTGGTCACGGTGGTCGTTCTTGCCGGCTCACTCTAACGGGAGCGGAGGGGCCTCGCCAAACCGACAGCGGCTGGAGGCCCCTGGTTCCGGAAATTTCCACCGCACCCAAAGAAAACAGGCTGCGGACCGGTCGCCGATATCTCAGCCTTTTTCGCGTTTTCCCGTCATCGCGGAAGTGCCCAACAGTGCGAAACACATGGTAGGCTCGGCCCGATGGCTAGCGGAAAGCTCGTCGCCTGCCCGTCGTGCGGGTTCTCCAAGAACCCGCCCGGCTCGGTTCGCTGTGGCTCCTGCGGCGCGAAGATCGAGGCGATCGCCAAATCGCAGCGCTCGCGCGAAGAGGAGCTGGAGCGTCGTTATCAGCAAGAAGGCGTGAGCCTCCAATGGCTCTTCATCGCCATTGCCGTCCAGGGCGTGCTGACCGCGGCCCTCGTGTTCGGTCTGCCCCGCATCGTCACCCTCCTCGATTTCGAGGGCGGCAACGGGATGATCGTCTGCGTCCCGGTGTGGTTCCTCGGCGGCCTGCTCGTCGGCATGATCTCGCCGGGGCGGACCTTCATCGAGCCCATGGTGGCAAGCTTCGTCGTCGCGATACCGACCACGTTCCTGCTCGTACAGAGCCAGACGGTGCGGACCATGCCGACGTTCCTCTATGTCGTCATGAGCGCCATCGGCGTCATGTTCACCTTGATCGGCGCGTACATCGGCGAGCGCATCCAGCTCGGTCCGCCGCCGAAGACCGCGGACTGAGCGCTCGAGCGCCAACGTCTCGAGCGCCAACGCCAACGTGAAGAGGGCGCGAGCCAGCCAAGGAGTTGCCGGTGCGTGAATCATTCGATGTGGTGGTCGTAGGCGGTGGTCCCGGAGGCTCGATCTGTGCAACCCGTCTCGCGCAGGGCGGCGCCAAGGTCGTGCTCGTGGAGAAGGCGGAGTTCCCTCGCTTCCATCTCGGCGAGTCGCTGCTCCCGCAGTCGCTGCACGTGCTCGAGGCGGTGGGCGTGCTCGATCAGGTCGAGGCGTCCTTCATCCGGAAGTACGGCGCGCGCTTTCACGACGACGCGCTCGGCCGCAAGGATCGCTTCTCCTTCGACGGCGCCTGGCGCAACGATCGCGATCACTCGTTCGAGGTCGAGCGCTCCAAGTTCGACAAGCTGCTCCTCGATCACGCGCGTGCGCAGGGCGTCGACGTCCGTCAGCCCTGGTCGGTGAACGGCGCGGTGCGCGAAGGCGAGCGCGTCGTGGGAGCCCTCGCCACGGCGCCGGACGGAACCGACGTCCGCTTCGACGCGAAGTACGTTGTCGATGCGTCGGGGCGCGACGCCCTCTTCGCGCACGCCGCGCGCTCCACCGAGAAGATCATCGAGCTCGACCAAACCGCTATTTTTGCGCACTACGAGGGCGTCACGCGTCCCGAGGGCAAGCTCGCCGGCGACATCGACATCGTCATCTTCCGCGAGTCCCCGACCGCCCGGCCCAACTGGATCTGGATGATCCCGTTCAAGGACGGAGTGACCAGCGTCGGCGCCGTCGTCTCCAAGTCGTGGATCAAGAGCCATCGCGCAAAGCTCGACAAGGATGCCGTCGCGAAGCACGGCGACGAGCCCACCGCCCTCTTTCACGCCGCCGTCGAGGAGTCGCGCAGCGCGACCGCGCTGCTCGCCGGCTCGAGGATGGTGTGGCCGAAGTGCCAGGCGGCGGCGGACTTCAGCTACCGCGTGCGCGAGCTCGCCGGCGAGGGATGGGTCGCCGTTGGCGATGCCGGCGGCTTCATCGATCCGCTCTTCTCGACCGGCGCGCACATCGCGATGTGCGGCGGCAAGGCGGCGGCCGACACGCTGCTCGAGCTACTCGCGCTGCCCAACGCGGCGGCAGACGGCGTCGAGGCGAAGAAGCTGAAGGCGTGGGAGGCGATGGTCCGCAACGGCGCCGAGACGTTGATCCTCGCGGTGCAGGCGTTCTACGCGGGCCCGCTGATGGAGGCGATCTTCACGGAGAACAAGCACAACGCTCTACGCCGCTCGATCACGTCGCTCCTGGCGGGCGACGTGTTCACGGACGCAGTGTGGCTTCGCGATACGAAGCTCCGTCTCAGGGAGATGGCCGCCGCGAGCGCGACGGCCACCTGACGACGGCCACCTGACGCGCTTCAGGCGTCCTTCTGATCCTTGACGCGCGCGGCCTTGCCGGCGAGGTCACGGAGATAGAAGAGGCGTGCGCGGCGGACGACGCCCTTCGACACGATTTCGACCTTGTCGATGCGCGGTGAGTGCGAGAGGAACTGGCGCTCCACGCCGACGTTGAAGCTCACCTTGCGCACGGTGAACGTGCTGCGCGCGCCCGCGCGGTGACGCTTGAGGACGACGCCCTGGAAGACCTGGATGCGGTCCTTGTCGCCTTCGACGATCTTGTAGTGAACGCGAACGGTGTCACCGACGCGGAAGTCGGGGATACCCGTACGAAGCTGCTCGTTCTCGATCTCGGCGATCTTCGCGTTCTGCATGGCCGTCTCCAGGATCTCTCTGTCTGTACTGGCGTGTCGTAGGCTTCTGGAAAAGCTGGGGAAAACTACTCGTCCAGGGCTCGGGGGGCGCGCTTTAAAGCACGCACCCACCACCCTGTCAACGACGCCCACTTAGGAAGATCATCGATCGAGTCGCCGTGATAACTCAGGCGACATGAGTCTGCGCGTCGGTGAGAGGGCCCCCGAGTTCGACGTCGTCTCCAGCGCCGGCAAGACGCTGAAGCTTAGCGACTTCGCGGGGAAGAAGAACGTCGTTCTCTACTTCTACCCCGGCGATTTCACGCCCCTCTGCACCAAGGAGACCTGCGGGTTCCGGGACATGATGGGTGACCTCGAGTCGGCGGATACCGAGGTGATCGGGGTCTCCGTCGACTCCAACGAGTCGCACGAGAAGTTCGCCGCCAAGCACAAGGTGCCGTTCGCGCTGGTCTCGGACAAGGACCGGCAGCTCGCCAAGACCTACGGCGCGACCAGCTTCCTGGGGAATTTGCTGGGCAAGGTGGGTCGCGTCACGTTCGTCATCGACAAGAAGGGCGTGATCGCCGGAGTCTTTGCGTCCGAGCTCAGCGCCTCGAAGCACGTCGACGGCGTGAAGGCCGCGATCAGGCAGCTCGCCTGACTTGACGGACCCGTCGCTTGCGACCAATGTCCGCCGCCCTTCCCCGACGGGAGGGAAAGAGACTGCACGCATCGGGTCGACCCCGCGGGTCCTGCGCTAGGAACCGTCGTCCATGACGAAACGCAACACGGTCTCTCGTCTCCGAATTCACCTCTGTTAGCGCAGAAGAAGCAGCGACATGAATACGAATCCCGGCATCATCGGCAAGAAGCTCGGCATGACCCAGCTCTACAAGGACGACGGCACCGTTCAGCGCGTCACCGTCCTCGACATGAGCGCAGTCGCCGTGGTCGGCAAGCGCACGAAGGAGACCGACGGCTACGTCGCTCTGATCTTCGGCGTGAACGATGCCAAGGAGAAGCACCTCACGAAGGCCGATCTCGGCGCGTTCAAGAAGAGGAACGCCCCCCCGAAGCGTGAGCTCCGCGAGCTCCGCTGCACGGACGAGTATGCCGCGAAGTTCGAAGTCGGTCAGCCGATCAAGCTCGAGGAGATCTTCCAGCCGGGCCAGCGCGTCGACACGCGCGGGATCACCATCGGCCGCGGCTTCACCGGCGTCATGCGCCGCTGGAACTTTGCCGGCGCCGGCACCGACACGCACGGCACCCACGAGTATCGCCGTCACGGCGGCTCGATCGGTACCAACATGACGCCCGGTCGCACGCTCCCCAACGTCAAGATGCCCGGCCAGTACGGCAGCGAGACGGTCAGCGTGCTGAACCTCAAGGTCGCGCGCATCGAGTCCGAGAAGGG
>JAYTOQ010000474.1:0-1955 GCA_043747665.1 Polyangiaceae bacterium
TGGCCGACGACTGCGCGGAGCGATTGCGGCGCTTCTTCAGCGCGCTGCGCGCTCAGGGGAAGAAGTGACCACGCGACTCACTCGAGCGGCTGCCAGCCGGAGTCTTCCTCGAACGGGTCGCGGCGACCGGCGCTGACGGGCTTCCGCGGCTCGGGGCGTGGATCACCGGGCTTCATGAAGACGATCGGCTGCGCGAGCCCCTCGGCGAGCTCGGCGCGCGAGACCTTGCCGTTCTTGGCGGCGATCCCCATGAGCGTCTGGATGTGCTTCAGCCAGCCCTCCGAGACCTGTCCCTTGTCACGAAGCTTTCCGTAGCGAACGGGCGACGGCATGATCGACGCGAGGAAGAAGCACTCCGGCAGGCTCAGCTCCTCCGGCTTTCGCCCGAAGTAATATTCGGCAGCGCGCGTGACTCCGTAGATGTCGGGGCCGAACTCGATGACGTTGAGATAGAGCTCCATCATGTCGTCCTTGCGGAACGCCTGCTCGAGGTAGTCAGTGAGCACCAGCTCCTCGATCTTCCGCGAGAGCGTCTTCTCGCGGGAAAGGAACAGGTTCTTGGCGAGCTGCATGGTGATGGTGCTCGCGCCGCGCACGAATCGCCGGGCCTTCAGGTTCGCGGCTGCGCTATTGCGAATCGCCGAATGGTTGAAGCCATGATGCTTGTAGAATGCACCATCTTCGGTGGTGAGGACCGCAGCGATCATGAATGGTGAGATGTCGTCGAGATCGGTCCAGGCGGTGGTTCCCGGTCCGGTGCTCGTGTCGCTCGGCGTCCCGTCGGGATGGTACGTCCGGTAGGTGAACGAGCTCGTGAAGCGGTCGCGTGCGAGGTCGGGAGGCACCTCCGAGAGCTTGCAGCGATCGTCGATCTGATACTCGAGAACCAGCTTGTCGATGGCTCGTGTGTCGAAGCTCACGCGCGACGTCGCGCCGAACGTCCCGGTCATGCGCGCAGATCGAACCGTCGGCAGCAGCCCTTGCGGCGTGCTGTCGAGCAGCGCCTGACACGATGCCGGCGAGACGTCCAAGGCGAGCGCCAGCGCGAAGTGCTCGCGCGACTCCTCCAGGGTCCCGTGGGTGCGGACGTGCAGCGCGCCCATGTCGAGCTGCGCGTCGTCGACGCGGAGCCGTCCGCCGTCGTCGAGGAGCCCCCGCGCGCTGACCGCGAAGTCGATGCCGCGCAGCGGCTCGGCGGACAGACGCGGCTGCTTCACCGAGATGGACCGCAGCGCGACTTGGCCGTCGAACGTGAGCGCGTCACCCGCCGCGGAGAGCACCACCTGGCCCTTGCCCGAGACCATGCCGTGCCCGACGTCGAAGAGCCCCTTCGTTCCTTCCTTCACGCCCAGCAGCGCCAGTGAAACCGGGCCGCCCGAGAGGCGCGCGGTGACGTCCCCCGCGGCCAGCGGCAGCTCGGCATCGATCGACAGCGGCGTGGTCGTCGTCGCTTTTTCGCTGGCGAACGTGAGCCGGATCATATCGCCGGTGCGATCCATCGTGAACGGCCCCGGTCCAAACGCGAAGGGCTCGCCGCCGACGTCGAGCTTCACCGAGAGCCCACCGATGTCGACCTTGCTCCCGTCCGGAACGCGCGTACCCACGGTCGCCGCGACGGCGGCGATCCGCGCACGCAGCGCGTGCAGATCGGGCAGCGGTAGCACGGGCTCGTCGGGCAGGGGCGCCGCTGCCGAAGGCGCATTCATCACGAGCTTCGCGCCTTTTACCGGTAGAGCGCCCTTGCTGGTTCGCCCCTTTGCGCCGACGGTGGGCGGAGGAAGCGGCGGGGGCGCTGGCTCGACGGCGTTCGACGCCGTCAGCTTCGCGATGGGCCCTGCTTGGGCCAGCTGCTCCTGACCAACGGTCACGGCGGTCGCCGAGATGCGCCGCAGGGCGTTCTCGGGGCCGAGCTCGACTTCGCCTTCGATGATCTCGAGGGATGCGCGCTTGTACGA
>JAYTOQ010000475.1:0-2449 GCA_043747665.1 Polyangiaceae bacterium
GTAGCCGCCCATGGCCGGCAAGGCAGCGGCGAGAGGCCGGACTTCGTGCGAATACGACGCCGCGAGGACGCTCATCGCGGAGGGCTCGGTGCTGCGGGAGACCCGCACGAGGCCCGTCGACTCACGCTTTCCTGCGAGCCAAAAAAACGTGTCATCGTCGGAGCCGTCGATCGCGACGACCTCGGCGAAAGGATTCGCTCGTCGAATGACGCAACTCGCTCGATTGCGAGACTGTCAGGCGCGACTACCTCGGCAAGAACCGGCCGCGAGACGAATCGATCGACGCCCGCGCGCAGCAGCGTTGGTGACACTGCTTCCGCCACCTCGCAGCGCGGCGCGTCTCCCGGCCGATCCGACGCGGTGCCGCGACCCGCGATGACGGAGGCCGGCGATGATGGAGCCGCGCGTCCGCCCGCCTTCACGCGGGCGCAAGGCCCGTACTCCGATTGGGGTGCTTTTCGCACCGAATATCAGGCGAGGAAGTCACCGAGAAACGAAGCGACGAAGAAGAGGGACGGGTATTGCCGGCGTCGGTCACCGAGATCGTGGCGACGGGCCTCTTCTTCCCGTTGCTCTTGCTCCTGTGCGGCAGCGTCTTCGTCGCCCCGATGTGGAATCGCCGCGCCGGAATGCTGCTGGCACGCCGCGCCGCCGGCTTCGGCGTCTGATCGGCGCGCCTCCTAATCGCGCGCGCGCGCCGCTCGCGGCGTGACGACGTCACTCTCACACGTCGATATGCCGGCGAATCGCGCGAAGGGTCTCGGCGCCGATCGCTTCGGCCAGCTGGTCGAGGTCAGCAAAGGGCCGGCGTGCGAGGATCGCGCGGGCCACGAGCGGGGTCATGCCTGGCAGGTCGACGAGCTCGGATTCGCTCGCCGTGTTCGCGCCGACGCGCAGGCCGGGGGACCGACCGACGACCCACCGCGGCCAGAGAGCTGCGAGATCGCGCTGCGGTGGGGTCAGGACCTCGGGCAGCGACCCGGCTCGGTCGAGCCATGCGTGGTAGTCGGCGGTTACTGTCCGAGCGTCATCGTAGAGATTTCGTGCGCACACTCGCAGAAGCACCCGGTCTCGACCGATGAGCGGCAACCCGAGTCGAACGTGAACGACGGACGCTTCGTCGACGTGCTCCCGGGTGTCGTCGTCGAGGACGATGAGCTGCTCGTAACCGTCGTCGATTTGGCTGGCGATCGTTTCACGATCTTCGGGCAGGAAGGCGTCGAGCAGGCGAGGCTCGAGCTCGACGTCGCAAGGCGACGCGAGCACTCGGCTCTGCCGAACGGGACGGCGAGGCCTTGCCTCACCAAGCCACCAGGGGTGAAGCGGAGCGTCGAGCCCGAGCGACGCCACGGCGCGCTCGAGTACCTTGGCGATCACATCGAGGTCCAACGACCGTCCGTCTTTTGCAACCAATGCGCGAAGTCCTCGAGCCCGTGGCGTTGCCCGCGCAGGGCGGCGTGGCGACGATCGGTGGTGAACACTGGAACCTCGACGAGGAGCACGCCGGTGGCATCGTCGCGGTTCGACCAGTCGGTGAGCGGTGCAACCGAGAGCTCGGTCAGCAGCCAGCGCGCTTCCGGAGAGCGCACCGGAGTGAGCAGGTCGTCGCGATGGGTCCGCTCGATTTGCCGCGCGAGGAATGCCCGTTCGAGCTCCGGAAACGCCGCGAGGTCTGGCTCGAAGTCGGGATTGCTCCACGCAGGGGAAAGCCACGGGCTCACGGACAGTGTCGCGAGCGGACCGTCGAGCTCTCCAGGGAACGGCCGCGGGACCAGCTCACCGCTCGCCGCCAGCAGTGCGGGCAGCTCTCGGCGCACCTCGTCCAGACTCGGCAGCGCGAGGGCACGCAGGCGCATGCGCCGACGGTACCATGCGAAGTGCTTTCGCTCGCACGTCGGGTGTAAAGTCGATCCATAAAATTCATGCCCCTCCTCGTCGCCGGAGCCGTCGTCGTTTCGCTTCTGGGATGCAAGCCGAAGAGCCCCGACGAAGTCCCCGAGTGCGCCGCCTACATCAAGGCGCTGAAGGAGTGCAGCAACGGCCCCGCGGGCTCGACGGAGGAGGACGTATTCCGGAAGACCTGGAACGTCTCGGTTGCCGCGCACTCGTTGGACGAGGTCAAGCTGGAGTGCAAGACCCACGAGCAGGAGACGCGTGTATCATGCACGAAGGCCGCTCCCATCAAGAAGAAGTAGCGTCAGGAGCCCGCTTACGAAGCCGTGGATTGCATTGCTCACCGTTGCCTGGGCTCTGATGCTCGCGACGCGGTCGTTCCTCGACGTAGGCGAGGCGCTCGTGGCGCTGGCCGTCGCGTGCGTCGTTCCCCTCGGCGTTGCGCTTGCGGCCGAGGGAGTAGCCCAAGGTAGCCGCCCATGGCCGGCAAGGCAGCGGCGAGAGGCCGGACTTCGTGCGAATACGACGCCGCGAGGACGCTCATCGCGGAGGGCTC
>JAYTOQ010000476.1:0-3338 GCA_043747665.1 Polyangiaceae bacterium
AGTCGTTCGAAGCCTGCAACAAGCCAACGGGCCCGTGCCCGCCGTGAGGCCGCACGATCAACTGCGCCACATGCGGCGCGCGTCGGCTTGCTTCTGCGAGAGGCGACGCTGCTCCTGGACCATCGCGCCATAGGCGCGCGGGATGCGCGCGTCGCGGCCGAGCGCGTAGAGCACGCGGAGCGCGGCCTCGGCGTCGTCCTCGGCACGGTGGGCGTTCTCCAGCTTGATGCCGAGGCGCGTCGCGACGTCGCCGAGCGAACGAGATTTCTCGTTGTCCTGGAGATCACGCGCCCAGACGAGGGGGTCGAGCCAGTCGACCTCGCGGGTGAGCGCCGGCACGTCGCTGTAGTCGGCGGCGCCGGCGCTCTTCGCGCGCGAGAACTCGCCCATGATGAACGCGCGATCGAAGAGCGCGTTGTACGCGGCCGGGACGCAGCCCCTGAGCGCATTGGCGATCTCGGAGGCGACGGCCTCGAAGCGCGGCTTGTCGGCCACCATTTCGTTCGTGATGTGGTGGATGGCGGTGACCTCGGCCGGGATGAGGATGCCGGGGTTGATCAACCAGTTGTATCTTGCAACTACATCGCCGCGGCGGCCGACCACGATGCCGACCTCGACGACGCGATCGACCGAGGCATCGCGGCCGGTGGTCTCGACGTCGAGCAGCGCGACGTCGATCTCCTGCCAGGGGACGTCGTTGGTGAAGCCGGGCGCGAGGCCGCGAATGGTGACCTTGAGCAGGTGCGCGATGCCGGGGTAGTGCCGCCCGGTCGGGAAGCACCCACACCCGTCACTGACGACCCTGCTCACGCGCTCACTTCTTCGTGCCTGCGTCGGCGGTCGAAGGCTTGCCCGCGTCCGCGCTCGCCGAGCTGGCCGCGCCCGATGCGACCGGCGCGCTTCCGCCGGCGCCGATCGTGGCGAGCTCGAGGGCGATCCAGTCGTTCATGTCCTGATGGCCGTCGAACAAGCGACCGTTGATGAAGATCGACGGCGTGCCCTGGATCTGCAGATCCTCGCCGAGCTTGCGATCCTTCGCGATGCGGTCGGCGGTGGCCGCGGCCTGCATCTCGGCGTGGAAGCGCGAGACCTCGAGGCCGAGCCCCTGCGCGTAGCTGTCGAGATCGGTCTGCTCGAGATGGCGCTGGTTCGTGAAGAGCGCGTGGTGCATCTCCCAGAACTTGCCCTGGTTCATCGCCGCGACCGCCGCGCGCGCCGCGATGTCGGCGTGCGGATGACCCGGCAGCGGATAGAACTTGAAGGACAGCCGGATCTCGCCCTTGTGCGACTCGACGAGCTTGTCGAGCGCCGGCGCGACCTCACCGCAGTGCGGACACTCGAAGTCGGCGAACTCGACGATGGTGATCGCCGCGCCCTCGGGTCCCTTCACCGGCGAGCCGTCGATGGGAACGTTCTTGACGCCCGCCGCATCGAAGCGACCCTTGTAGCTCTTCTCGATCTGCTCGCGCGTCAGGCCGTCCTTGACGCCGCGGAGCACGTACTTCGCGGCCGGGAGGCACTTCGAGCACGCGCGCTTTTCCTGCACGCACTGCGCGATCGGGACGGGCACGATCTGGCAGGGCGAGAGGATCTCGGAGACGTACTGTCCCCACTCCTTCTTCTCGCGCGGCGTGAGCGCGCTCGTGTCGACGCCCTCGAGGGTGACCTCGGGGACGGGTTTGTCCTTTGTCGCGTCCTCGGCCGTCGACTTGCCGCAAGTCGACCCTGAAACGCTCAAAAGCCCAACAATTCCCAATGCTAACGCTTTGAACCCCATGCGAGCGGGCGGAAGCTTACCACCGAGCCCGGCGCGAAGGCGAGGGTCGGAACCAGCCGCGAGCGTCGAGGCGACCGAGGAGGCGACCGAGGAGGCGACCGAGAAGGCGACCGAGAAGGCTGGTTGGGGGCTTTGCGCACCGGCCCGCATGCGGCTAGACATCTCTCCACCTTGCGCAGCGTCGTCTTTCGTTTCGAAAGCATCGCGAGCTTCTCCGGCGCGCTCGGAGATGCGCGGGGCTCCCTTGCACTTCCGGAAGGCGAGACCATCTCCGACGGCGAGTGGATCCTCGCCATCTTCGAGATCGGCTCGCGACGTCGCGCCACCGCCGCGGCCGCGCGCGGGGTCTGCGCGGCCGGCGACACGCATATCGCGTTCGAGCGTCGCGACTGGGACCGGCTCCTCGCGTTCGTCGCCGCGCGCTCCGAGCACATGCGCGCGGCACGTCCCGTCGCGGCTGCCGCGCCGAGCGAGAGCGTGCCAGACCCGCTCGCGAGCACAGGCCAGCGCACGGCGTGGATGGAGAGCGAAGCGCCGCCGTCGAGCGTCCTCGAGTCGAGCCGCGTGCCGTTCGCGGCGCGTGTCCTCCTCGTCGACGACGAGCCGCGCACGCGCGACGAGATCCGGCACATGCTCGCCGAGATCGGCCTCGCCGTGGAGGTGGTGGGCACCGCCGAGGAGGCGCATGCGCGCCTTGCAGAGGCGAGCTTCGACGCGCTCGTCCTCGACTTTCACGCCATCGGCATCGAGCCGCTCGACTTCGTGCGCGGCCTTCGCAACGATCCGCTGCGGGCGCCGTTGCCCGTCCTCATTCTCTCCGATCGTCCCTCGTCGCGCGACGTGGTGGACGCGTTCGCGAGCGGCGCCGACGATTTTCTGCCCAAGCCGTTTCGCGCCCCCGAGCTCGGCGCTCGTATCTTTGGTCTCCTCCGTCGCGCTCGACTTGCTCGGCTCGGCTCCGTCGCGCCCGGCTCCCTCGCCAATCCGGGTGGGACCGGCACGCCGGGCGGTCCGCGCTCGCGTCGTGGTGGAGGAGGAGGCGGCGTTCCGTGAGTGATAGCTTCCCCCCGCCTTCGATCGAGCTCGATCACCTCGAAGGCGCACGTGGAGCGAGGAAGCTTCTCGCGGTAGGCGGCGGACGGGGAGGCGTCGGCAAGAGCCTCATCTCGCAGAACCTCGCCGTGTACTTCGCGCAGCTCGGAAAGAGCGTCGCGCTGGTGGACTGCGATCCCACCGGCACGAACATGCACACGCAGTTCGGGCTCACGGCGCTCGCGCATCCGCCGCCTCTCGACGGCACGCCCGAGGACCTGATGAAGGCGCTCGTCCCGACCAGCGTCCCGGGCCTGTCGATCCTGCCCGGACCGCACGACGCCATCGAGCCGCCGCTCCAGCTCCGTGCGGGGAGGAAGAGTCGCTGGCTCGCTCGCATGCGCGCGCTGCCCGTCGACTACCTCGTGATGAACGTCGGGCCTGGGCACGCCCATCTCGCGCTCGACGTGATGCTCGCGGCCGACTTCGCGATCTGCGTGACCGTGCCGGAGCCGCCCGCCATCGAGGC
>JAYTOQ010000477.1:0-6978 GCA_043747665.1 Polyangiaceae bacterium
GGTGGGCTGGATCCTGAGGCCGAAGTTCTGGCGCCAGGGCCTCGCGACCGAGGCCGCGAAGGCTGCGCTCGACTACGGCGTCGAGAAATTCGCCGCGCAAAGGGTCGTCGCGCTCATCGCGAACGACAACGTTGCCTCCATCAAGGTGAGCGAGAAGCTCGGCATGAGCTACGAGGCGGACGTCCCGTTCGACGACAAGACCATCGGCCTCTACGCAGTCGCTCACCAATGACCCGAGCTGATTCGCGCCTATGATGGCGTTCTCGGAGGTCTCCATGAAGGTCGCTTCTTCGGTTCTCGTGGGGATCTCGGTCTCCGGCGTCGTCCTCGCGTGTGGAGGCTCGAGCTCGAACGCCGTCACCGGCGATCCAGCAACGGTGGCGGTGACGGAGCAGACGCTCGAGGCCATCGCAGGCTCGTTCTGCGACCGCATCACGTCGTGCTACGGCGACTTCTTCGTGAAGGCCTTCATCGGCAGCACTCCGACGTGCAAGTCGCGCCTCCAGCTCGAGATCAAGGCGTCGGTGAAGGGGCCCGGCGTGCAGATCAAGGATGCCGACGCAGCGAAGTGCAAGGCCGCGGTCGACGCCGCTGCGTGCACCACCCTGCTCGCCGACGGCGTGAAGGAGTGCGACTTCCGCGGGACGCTCGCCGACGGCGCCGCATGCGCGAGCGACTCGCAGTGCACGTCCGGCGGGTGCTTCGTCGATGCGAAGACCGCATGCGGCAAGTGCGGCCCGCGCGCTGCGGAGGGCGTCGACTGCACGAGCTCGAAGTGCGTGCGCGGCCTCACGTGCAGCGCGGCGAACAAGTGCGTGAAGCCCGGCTCCGAGGGCAGCGCGTGCGACGCCAACACGCCGTGCGAGCTCTCGCTCACGTGCATCGGTGGCAAGTGCGGCAAGGGCCTGGCAGACGGCGCGGCCTGCAAGAACGGCATGAACGGCATGAACGGCATGAACGAGACGCCGTGCAACGGGTTCACCGGCCTCTGGTGCAAGCCTCCGAAGGCGACGGTAGCCGACGGGACGTGCACGGCGTTCACCACCGCCACCGCGAATCAGCTCTGTGGAGTCACGCTCCAGCCCACCGTCGACTTCGCGTTCTGCGAGAACAGCCAGTGCGTCGGCGCGACGTCGATGATGCGAGGCACGTGCAAGTCGTTCCTCGCCGACGGCGCAGCGTGCGACGCGACGAAGCAGCCCGACTGCGAGTTCCCGGCCAAGTGCCGGAACGGAAAATGCGCGACGCTCGATCCGGCCGCCTGCAAGTGAGCACAGGACGCCCAGTGCCACTGACGAGCGAGCTCCGACGTGGCAGAGTCGAACGGTGGCCAGCAACGTCGTCAAGCTGAACCGCTTCCGCAAGAAGAAGCAACGCGAGGACAAGGCGAAGCAGGCCGAGATCAACCGCATCCGGCACGGACGCACGCAGGTCGAGAAGGACCGCGAGCATGCGGAGCGCGAGCGAGCGACGCGCCTGCTCGAGGGCAAGCGTCTCGAGCGCGGTGCCGACGCCGTCGTCGAGCCCGAACGTGCGAAGGGCGCCGAGGGCGAGACGGGCGAGGCCTGAGGCGAGGCGGGCGAGGCCTGAGCGCCTACTTCTTCTTCACGCCGCCGCCGCCTGCGCTCGGCGGCGGCGAGCAGATCGGATCGACGTCGGCCTTCAGCGCCGCCACCTTGGGCTCGCCGTCGAGGTGATCGTTGGCGAGCGTCTCGAGCTGTTGCTTGATCGACGCGCAGCCGTCCTTGACGGTCGCCTCGTACATCTGGATGGTCGGCTTGTCCTTCTTCTTCGTCGCGGCGTTCAGCTTGTCCTGATCGCCCTTGAGCGTCGTCACCGCGCCTTCGAGCTTCACGTCGATGTCGCAGAAGACGTCGATCTCCCGCGTCGTCTTCACCGCGGCGGGCGACCGATCCTTCGCGAAATCGGCCTCGAGGCTCCGGATGGGCACGCAATCGGCGTCGGCCACCTCGTGCTTGACGTACTTCGCCTTCGCGGTGACGAGCGCCGCCTTCGCGAGGTCGAGGCTCGGCGATATGGCAGGAACGCCATCCCCGGCATCCACCGCCTTCGCTGCGGGTGCACCGGTGTCGTCCTTCGAGCACGCGGCGAGCGCAGACACTGCGAGCAAGCCGACCACGAGAAACCTGTGAGCCATCGAGCGCCTCCTCGGCGCATCATGCCTGCTCAGCGTGCGGGCGTCTCCTTTGCGATGATGTCGCGCCGCAGGAGGGCGATGTTGTAGAGACCCCGCTGGCGTGCCGGCGTCATCACGATCGTCACGTGCTGCTCGGAGTGACGAAAGCGGAAGATGAAGTCGAACGAGCGTACCCGCACGCTCGACGGGTCCTTCACCAGCGCCTGGAACTCGCCCTCGAACTCGCGCACACGCGTGCACGGCGCGACGTCGGTGAAGAAGTTTCGACCGACGACTCGCTCCTTGGGCACACGCGCAAGGCGTGATTCCACGTCGTTGTAGTGAACGACGCGGCCCTGCGCATCGATGCAGATGAGACCGTACGGCAGCTGGTCGAGCTCATTGGGTGACAGGCGCGACACGGTGCCGAAGTCCAGCCCCGCGCTATTCATCGGGGCTGCGGCGCGCGCCGCGCCGGTCGGGACGTCCTGCGGCGCCCAGAGCGCCTGACCGAGATCGCGCGGGACCGGCGAGGGGCGTGGAAGCGGCGGGAGATCGTCGTTCGCGCGCGCCGACGTCACCGCAGGCGATGGCGTCGAGCGCGAGCGCGACCGCGCCAGCTCGGCGCGAAGCCTCGCCACTTCGTCCATCAGGAACACCGACTCGCGCGCCGCCGTCTCTCGCGCTGCGAGCCGAGCAAGGAGATCGTCTCGCTCGACGCGCAGGCGATCGCGCTCGGCAAGGAGCTCCTCCACATTGAGCGGTTCGCTCGGAGCGGGCAGCGTACGACGCGCCGCGGGCTTGGCTGCGGGCGTCATGCTGCGCTCCCTTCGATGAGGTGCGCGCTCGACCCGTGCGCGATACCCCTGCGGAGCGTGCCGAGGAGGCGATCGAGCTTGGCCGACGAGCGCTCGTCGGCGCGTCCGAACGTGACGACCGACAACCGCGAGCGAGGCTCAACGGCTGACCACATCACGCTGTAGCCGCCGCGCAGCGTCACGACGACACGCACCGTCGCGGCGGTGCGGAGCGTGCGCGTCGCTCGCTCGACGAGCGCCGAGAGCGCCGTCGCTACGGTGTTGCGCCCGTTGGCGTCGGGGCCGTCCTTCGCAGCAGAGAACACCGCTCGCCCGTCGACGGCGAGCACGACCGCCGTGAGATGATCCTGGAGCTCGCGTTCCAGCGTGTTGAAGACCTCGGGAAAAGGCGCGTTTCCAAGCTCCTTGCGGTCCGTGCAGCCCGAGAGGGAGAGCGACGCCGAGACCCCCGAAGGCAGCTCGGCGAGGTCGCGAACAGCAGCGTGCATCACGGCGTCGACGACGATCGGATTCACGGCGCGGCTCGTGGTCTTGACCAGGAGCAGCGCGCCCTCCGCGCGACCTGCGAGCGGCCGCGCATGGACGTGCGTGGCGTCGATGGTCTCGAACGCGACATCCAGCACCGGCAGCGCGGCGAGGCTGAGGCGACGGCAGAACTGGAGCACGTGAGGTGCAAGCGCGGCGAGGTCGGCGGACGCCGGCTCCGCCTCGCGCGTCAGCGGGTGACCGCTGCGGTCGGCGAGCACCACGTCGTCGACGAAGGTCAGGCCTCGGACCAGACGCGCGAGCTCCTCGGCGTCTCGCGGCGCGGGCCGGTCGGCGAAGACCGCGCTGCTCGTGAGGGCATGCCCGCCGAGGCTGGCTCCCTTCCAGCGAACATTCTCGCCTTGGGCGTCTCGGGCGCGCCGCTCGGCGGCGTCGCGCTGCGCTCCCATCGCGGTGAGTTGTCGGGTCGTCTCGAGCGCCGCGTCTTGCGCGCCGCGTTCGCGCCCCGCGGACCACCCGAGCCGCGCCGAGCCCGCGAGAAAGCTAGTGATACCTGCCACGACGAGGAGCGTGCCGATCACGAGCGCGCCTCTTCCCGGCGGATCTGCTCGGCAACCCAGAGCGAGTCGGCGCGGAGCGCACCCGGCGCAGCGCCGTTGGCGCCGATGATGACGACACTGCGAAATCCATCGACGTCGGCGATGGCGAGCGACGCATCACGACCTTCGAGGACGGTCGCACTCATCTCACCGCAGCCGAGCTCGGACGAGGCGCGATCGAGTAGCTCCCGGAGGGGAACGGCGACCGCGACCGCGGACTGGATGACCTCCGGCGACGTGGTCTCGCTGGCGTGGATCCGACCGTCGGCATCGACGACCAACACCCCCAGGATGTCGGGGTTACCGCGCGCGAGAGTCTGGGCGAGACTGGAAACCGATGCCATGACAGGCCTTTCTGGGCGAGGGTCCAGCCGCGACAAGCGTTGGACCATCGCTAGCCCGAGAGCATGGGGCGGCCGACGTGCACTTCCAGGGGCGAGCCACGTCATCGCTACACATTTGGGCGAGATGAGGCGATACGTGGGCGAGCCGGGCGGGCTCTTGGTTGCGGCGGCGACCCTGCATTGCCGGGGGCCAAGGACCCCGGCGCGATCTCCGCGTGCTCCGAAGAGCGGCGCGAAACGACGCGCTCGCGAGCCGGCCCTGCGCTTGCCCTACCCGTCGGCGATGACTCGAGCGGCGTGGGCGATCCCAACGCGACGCCCGGCCCGGGTAGCGGGCAGGTAGTAGCGGAGCCGGCACCGGCACCGGCGCGACGCTGCAACGACGCGAACGCTTGCGTCTGTGCGCCGGGCTTCGTCGCAGCGGGCAACGACTGCGTCGCGGCGGCGGTGAGCGCGCCGTCGCTGCGCACGGCGGCCGAGGTCTGCGCGCGCTACGCGGCCGACACCGCGGCGCCTGCGATGCTGGTGATCCCCGCGGTCGCCAAGACCGAGCAGGAGTGCGCCAAGATCCTCCACTACGCCTTCGGCCACGCCCCCGATCCTTCGACCCAGTGCTGCACGATGGCCGGCGCCGCTGCGTGCAGCGACTCGCTCATCGCCGGCGGCTTCAGCCTCGTCACGCAGTTCGACGGATACGCGCTCGAGACCGAGCAGAACCTCATCCACCGCCGCAACGTCCTCGCCGTCGGACGCGCGGGCGTCTGGGCCGGTGCGAGCGGCGGGTCGGCCGACATGCACTACGGCGGCGCGTATCCCGCGCTCGCCAGCGATCCCGCGTCGTCGCGCACCCGGGGCCAGGCCCCAACGTGCGCTCGAAGGTGCCGTCGCGCTGGTTCGTCCAGAAGGGCACCGCCACGACGCCTGCTCTCGACGCGCGTGTCTACGTCGTCGGCACCGGCGCTGGACGCCGGCCGTGGGCGTCGCCTACCGGGTGGAGCTGGTCGACGACGCCGGCGCCATCTTCTCGAAGTTCGAGACCACGTTCGTCGACTGCCCCTAGCTGGAGCGCCGCTCAGAACACGTATGCGGCTCCAGAGCCGTTCGCGAACGCGTTGCTCTGGTCGCCGTTGACCCCTTTGGCGTTGCTGCTCTCGTGAGGGGCGCCGATCGCGATCGTGGCTCCGTCGGCGCTCACCGCCACGGCGCGGCCGGCGTTGGAGTCCGCCTGGCTGGTGGACGCCTTCAGGTACGCGCGCTGGGACCAGGCAGCGCTTCGCGCGAAGACGTAGAGGGCGCCTGCGCCCGGCGCGTTCGTGTCGGCCGCGTCGCCATCGAGCCCGCGCGCCGCGCTGCTCTCCCCCGGCGAACCGACGGCCAGCTCGCGTCCGTCCGCCGAGAGGGCGACGGCGCTTCCGAAGCCGGCCATCTTTCGTGTATTCGGAGCCTTCACGTAGACGTCCTGCGACCACGTTGCGGCACTGCGCGAGAACAGGAACGCGGCGCCAGCGCCGGGCGCGGTCGTGTCGGTCGCGTCGCCTCCGAGGCCCGTGGCGCCGCTGTTCTCGTTGGGCGCCCCCACGGCCAGCGTGTCGCCGTTCGCGGAGAGCGCCACGGAGGCGCCGAAGTCGATCGCCTGGAACATGCTGCCCGCCAACACCGGCGGCGTGGCGAGAGGCTGGAGGTACGTCTCCTTCGACCAGAGCGCTCCGCTCCGCACGAAGACGTAGGCGCTGCCGGCGTCGGAAAAATAGAACGTGACGCCGCCGGGGCCCGACAGGGTCCGTGTAGCATGGGGAGCTCCGACCGCGAGCGTCGTGCCGGCGGCATTCATCGCGAGCGCCGATCCGAACCGATCGTTGCCGAGGACGGTGTCGCTGAGATGATCCTCCTGCACCCACGGTCCCGACGCGTCCGGCGCCCGTGCGAAGACGTATACCGCACCCGCGTAAGGGCTGCTGCCTGCACTCAGTTGCTCGAAGGGCGCGCCGACAGCAAGGCGGTCCCCGGCGCTCGACAGCGCCACCGACGCGCCGAACTGACTGGAGGCCGCCGAGCCCTTGAAATACGTCTCGTGCGACCACTTACCGGCGACGCGCTTGAAGACGTACGCCGCTCCCCGCCTTGGCGCCGAGACATCGTTGGCGTCTCCGTTCACTCCGGTCGCGCTGCTCCGCTCGCCGACCGCGCCGACCGCGAGCGTGTTTCCGTCGCCCGAGATCGCCAGCGCGCTTCCGAACTGGAGCGTTTCGTTGGACAGCGTGCCGTTGGGCATCAGGCGGTTGTTGAACGCCTTGAGGTAGGCCTCCTGAGTCCAGCCGAGATCGGAGCGGACGAACACATAGACCGCGCCGGCGCCGGGCGAGGAGTCGTCGCTTGCGTTCCCGTCGACGCCGGCCGCGACGCTGGACTCGTTCGGCGCGGCGATCGCGATCGTTCTACCGTCGGCGGCCATCGCGATCACGGTCCCGAAGCCGGCGGTGCTAGGGCTCATCGGCGGCGGGCGCGTGTTCGAGGCCTTCAAGTAGTCGTTCCGCCGGAGGGCGAGCACGTAACCGCTACTGGACCGGGTCCCGTCGCTCGCGATGCCGTCGATG
>JAYTOQ010000478.1:0-6489 GCA_043747665.1 Polyangiaceae bacterium
CGGTGAGGTTGCCGCCGCGTCGGGTGACCGCGCGCATCGCCGTCGACACCACGAAGGGCCCGCCGCGCAGCGCGCCTTCGGCAGAGGCGCGATCCCACCTTCGCGCCGCCGCGTCGAGCTCGGTGGTCGAGGCGACGCCGCGCGTTCCTCTCAGGAGATCCGCGTCCCACGCGACGCCCAGCTCGCCGCTCGAGGTGGCGCCGCGGGCATCGACGAGGAGACCGTCGTCGCGCGTCGATCCCGATGCTCCCGTGCTGCTCGGCAAGCGGTCGTAGCGCATCTTCGTGGTGCTGGAGACTGTCCGCAGGCGCGCGTCCACGACGAAGCCGTCGAGTACGTACGCGCCAGAGCGGAGATCCAGCGTGACCTTCTGGCCGTGGCTCTTCCACGGCACGTGGACGCCGCCGCCGACGTAGAGACCGTCCTGTCCGCGGTAGGCGACATCGGGCGGAAGCAGACCAAGTTTCTCGTCCGATCGCAGCCAGAAATAGGGCAGCGGGAGGATCGGCACGTCGTAGAACCGCAGCGTCGGGTTCTTGAGGATGAGATCGCCGGGCGGCGCGACGAGCGCCTCGTCGAAGTCGACCTTGAGCGGCGTGCCGAGGCACGGACAGAACGCGAGCGAGCCCTTGCCGTCGATCTCGATGCCGTAGCGCGTGCGCGTGAGTCGTATCCGCTGGCTCGTCAGATGGAACGGCGGCGAGTCGACGCGCACGTTCCCGATCAGCTCGAGGGTTCGCTGCCGAGCGTCGAAGCTCACCTCCTCGGCGCGCGTGCGGAGGTTACCGCGCGGTCCGAGCGCCTCGAGGGCGTCCTGATCCTCGTCGACCGCGGGCGGCTCGCTGGCGAGCGCCGGACGCGCGCCGCACACGACGAGCACGGCGAACGCGACGGCGGCGAGAGCGGATGCGCTCCGTGATCGACGGCGGATCAAGGAGCCGAGGCTCACTACGGATTGGGGCCGGGGTCGTTCGCCGGCGCCTGCGTGTCGGGGGGCGGCACCGATGCGCCGTTCTGACCCTTGGTGCCCTTCGCCCCCTTGGGCACGCGACCGAGCGCACGCGTGGGCTTGGTCTCGGAGGGAAGCGGCTCGCTGCCGTCACCGCTGATGAAGTCGCCCTTCGGGAAATCGATCTGGAGCGTCGACGACTTGTCCTGGTTGTCGGACAGCTTGAACGTCGGCGCGGCCGCGCTCCGCAGCTCGAGGACGAAGAGGAGATCGTTGCCCTGCGGCGTGAGACGCGCGCGGAACACCGGCGTGTTGAAGTGCACGGTCACGAGCGCGTTCGAATCGTTGTGAACGCGGAGGTGCGCGCCCTTGAGCACGTACGTGACCGAGCCCTGCGCGCGTCGCTCCTCGACCGGCACCGACTGGCTGAGCTGCACGAAGAGCCGCGACCCGCCGTCGGGCAGCTGCTCGAAGCCGGGGAACGTGGCGATCGGTCCCGAGCGTCGGAGCACGGGGCGACCGATCGGCGCGCGTCGTGCCGGCTTGTCCTGGAAGCTCACGCCGCCGACGTTCCCGGCGCTCGCCGGCTTCTTGTCGCCTGCGGCGCCCGCGCCTGCGCCGCCTGCGCCGCCTGCACCGCTGCCGCCTGCCGTGCCGTTGTCGCCGCCGCTCGGCGCCGGAGAGGGCTGAGGCGCTGTCGACCCTGTTCCTTGCGCCGATGCGACCGAGGGAGCGAGGAGCGCGAAGAGCGCCGCGAGGGCAAGGCTGCGTGAGGGAGACGCCATGCTGCTAGTAGAGCATGCCCTCTCTTATCCCTACAAACGAGGGGAAATCGCTTATCGAAGCGACGTCGCTCAACCGAGCTTCGCGAGCGCCTGATGCGTCCACGCGCTGTCGACGCTGAGGCAGAGCACCTGCGCGCCGGCGCCGGCGCCGTCGAGCTTCAGGGAGTCGTCCTTGAAGCACGCGTGCTCCGTCGAGGACGTCGGGCTGAAATCGAGCGGGTAGAACGCGAGGACCGCGTGCTTCTCGCCGCGGAGCTCGCTCAGCCGGATCTTCTTCCCGGGCCGGCCTTCCGGGGTCAGCCCGTTCGACGGAGGCTCGAAATCCGGGGTGTCGCTGCCGATGGCGAACGTGGCCACCCGCTCACGCCAAGGGCGCTCTGCTTCCAAGGCACGACGGCTTGCAGCGCGGCGGCTCCGCTGCTACCCGGCGCGACGCATGGATGCTCTTCCCGCCACGGAAATCACGGCTCTCCTCGGTCGCGGCACCCGCTTCGAAGGGAAGCTGTACTTCGAAGGTCGCGTCCGCGTGGACGGCATCTTCAAGGGCGAGATCAGGAGCGACGACACGCTGATCATCGGCGACGGCGCCGAGGTCCACGCCGAGATCGACGTCGCGACGGTGATCATCCGCGGCGGCGTCGTGCACGGCAACGTGCGCGCGAGCCAGTCGATCGAGATCCACGCGCCGGGCAAGCTCGTCGGCAACATCCACTCGCCCTCGCTCTTCATCGAGCGCGGCGTCGAGTTTGAGGGCTCTTGCCGCATGGACGCCGTGGACGGAGACGCGCGCGACGCGAATGCCGCCACACGCGGCGCTCACGATGCGCGCGAGACCGCGGACAATCGCACCTCACGTGACATGACGGCTCAGCCTCGCGCGTGAGCGCGTGAGGTCGGTCGCGGCCTTCGCTCTTCCGGTCGCGGTCGCGGTCGCCGTCGCTGTCGCCGGGGCGTTCGCCGGCGCATGCGGTGGGTCGCGCTTCGCGCCCGCGGTGCCTGCATCGCGTCCACTCGTGACGTCTCTCGACGGCGGCGCGGCCAGTGCGCCCGTCGATGCGCTGCCTTCGCTCGACGCGCTCGCGACTCGCGGACCGACCGACGCGCCGCTGATGCGCGAGGCGCTGCGCGTAGAGCACGCAGCGCCGCGCTCGCCCGACGTGCGTGCCGATCGCGATCTGTGCGTGCGCGCGTCGTTCGCCGCGGCGGCGCCGGTACGCGCATGGTTCGCCGACGAGTCAGGCGCGCCGCGCGGCGAGATCACCTCCGCGACGTCGGGAACGGTGCCTCCGCGAGGGCCCGTGTGCGCGAAGAAGGGCGAGTCGTTGCATCTCGTCGTGGAGAGCGCGGCGTCCGACGAGGCACGCTCCTCTTCCCCTTCGGCACGCGCGGTCATCTTCGCAGCGCCGTGATCGGATCTGCTACGAACGCGGGATGACCGCGCGCATTTCGCCGATCGCTTTCTTCGTGGCCGTGGCGGTCGCCGTCACCGTGCCCGTCTCCCTCTCCGTCCTCGCCTCCGGCTGCGCAGCCTCGTCTTCCTGCCCGCCCGCGCCAGCCAGCGCGCCCACCACCCTCGTCGTGGGCCTGTCGCCGGTAGCGCCCCTGACCGCCGCCGGCGTCGTCGATGCGCCAGCCGCCGCCATGACCGACGACATGACGAAGGCCTCAACGACCCTCGACCGCTTCCACGCCGCCGCCGCGGCCGCTGACGAATCGGCCTATTTCAGCCTGTTTGCCGAGGGCGGCGTGTTCCTCGGCACCGACGGCAAGGAGCGATGGACGGTGCCGGAATTTCGCGTGTACGCGCATCCGCGCTTTGCCGCCGGCAAGGCCTGGGCGTTCCGCTCGACGCGGCGAGACCTCTCCGTACGCGGCGACATCGCCTGGTTCGACGAGGATCTCGCGACGCCCAACCTTGGCCCGGCGCGCGGCTCTGGCGCGCTCCTCCGCGATCCGCAGGGCGCGTGGAAGGTTGTACAATACAACTTGTCGATCCCGATCCCAAACGAGCGCTTCGCCGACGTAAAGAAGGTGATCGAAGGCGGCGGCCTGCCCCAGAAGCCGAAGGGCAAGGAGCCGGGCTACTGAGCGCGCCGCAGGCCGAGACCGATCATCTTCGGTGACGGTCGCGAGACGTGCTTGCTCGACGCGTCGTAGAAGCGCCACGGCGCCTCGGCGATCTCACCGGCATAGGCGACGCCGACGCGCGGCGACGCGATGATGGTCGGCCGCTTGGCGCGCGGCGCGATGAAGAGGTCCGGCGACTCCACGAGATCGAGCGCATTGTGCGTGCGCGTGATGGCGAGCGCGCGCGCGAGGCGTCCAGGGCCGTCGCTGCGCACCCCATCGAGCACGCCGCGCACCGGCTCGACGCCGCGCACGAGCACCGCGTGGCCCTTCCCCTCCCCGAAGCAGACCACGTTGAAGCAGTCGTACATGCCGTAGATGAGAAAGACGTAGGCGTGCCCGGGCGGTCCGTAGAGCGTGCGCGTTCGGTTGGTGAGCCCGACGCGCGCGTGACACGCGAGGTCCTTCGGACCGCGATAGGCCTCGGTCTCGACGATCCGCGCGACGCAGTCACCGTGTACGAGATGCGTACCGATGAGCGCGCGGGCCACGACGAGCGCGTCGCGCGTGTAGAACGAGCGCGGCAATCGAGCTTCCGGCACCACCACGACGCGGAACGTTAGCGCAGACGCCCCGACACGGTCAGCGCCACGCGCACGACGTAATTGCTAGTTCGCGAGCTCGACGTCGACGCGACGGTCGTGCGCCCAGCCGGGCTCGTTGGTGCCGGTCGCGTCCATCTCGCCGCGTGACGTGCCGAGCATGTGCTCGCGACCGACGCCGAGGTCGACCATGTAGCGCTTCACGGTGTCGGCGCGGCTGCCGCCGAGCGTCATGTTGTACTCGGGCTCGCCGCGCGGGTCTGCGCGACCGACGAGGTTAACGTTCCGGCCCTTGAGGGCGCCTTCGGTCAGACACTTCGCGACCTGGCCGAGCAGCACGCGGTCCTCCTCGGCGAGCGCGGCCGAGTCGTACTCGAAGCTCGGGGCGACGGGCTTACCGTCGGCTCGGGCCGCGATGCCGCACGCCTTCGCGATGGCATTCGAGACGCTGAGCCCGACCGTGTCGACGGTGGGACCGGACGAGATGTTGCGTCCGTCCTTGTCCGGGAGCGGTCCGCTAGTGGTCATGGTCTGGCCGATGGGCTGCCCGGCGCCGGGCGCGACGGGCGCCTTCGCCTTTCGCGACAGCCCCGGCGAGTCGCAGCCGGCGGCGAGGGCAAGAGTGAGGACACCGAGGGCACAAATCGAGAGACGGGTCGCCATGACCGAGCATCGAATCAGTCACCTGCCCTCCGGGCCAAATTGTCCGGATCCGTGCTAACGATCAGCCCATGGACGTCAGCGTTCTCCTCGAGCCCACCATCGATCTGTCGCGACTCGCCGAGGTCCTCGACGGCCTCGGCCACGAGGGACGCGTCCACACCACGCGCACGTGGAACAAGAAGCGCCAGGCGGCCATCTACGAGGCGGCGAGCGGGCGCTTCATCGACATGGATTTCCTGGTGCCCCCCAGTATGGGCCCGCTCGTCGAGGTCATTCACGACCTCCACAACACGCTGCCACTCTTCAACGACTCGCAGAAGCGCTTCTGTCGCCTTCCCCAAGGCGAGGAGTTCCTGATCGCCGGCTACAATCACGCATCGACGAACCCCCTCACCGGCCCCGGCTATTTCGTGGTTCGCGAGCCGGACGCGAGCGACACCGGGCACCAGGGCGAGATCGCGATCGACTACCGGAAGCTCCCGAAGAGCAAGCCGGCGGGCTGGCCCGAGATCCGCGACAACAGCGGCGGCATCGGCGCGATCGTGTACGGCAACATGGTCGACTACATGCGCAAGGTGTCGACGCACGTGTCGATCGGCCGCGCGACCAAGGGCGGCAAGGAGATGGACGCTTGGTTCACGCTCGTCCGGAAGGACGTCGCCTGACGCTGGAGCTCCGAGTCGTCGGGCGCATCAAGGACATCCCACGGGAGTCCTGGGATGCGCTTCTCCGTGGGGACAGCTCCCCGTTCGTCGAGCACACGTGGCTCGACTGTCTCGAGGAGGCGAAGTGCGTCGGCGAGGGGTCGGGATGGATCCCGCGCCACCTTGCGCTCTACGAGACCTCGTCGCAGGGCGAGGAGCTGATCGCGGCCGCGCCGGCGTACGCGAAGCTGAACAGCGAGGGCGAGTTCGTCTTCGACTGGAGCTGGGCGGATCTCGCGAACCGCATGGGCATCGAGTACTACCCGAAGCTCGTGCTCGCGGTGCCCTTCACGCCGGCGTCGGGCGATCGGGTGCTCGTTCATCCGAAGCGCGATCGCAGCGAGATCATCGCGGTGTTCGCGCAGGCCCTGCGGACTCTGATGAAGGAGCTGGAGCTGTCGAGCGCGCACGTGCTCTTCCCGCGCGAGGAGGAGGCGCGGGTGTGGGGCGAGTCCGGCTTCATGGTGCGGCACGGGGTGCAGTACCACTGGGCGAACCGCGTCCCGCCGTTCGAGGACTACGAGGACTTCCTCACGACGCTTCCCACGAAGAAGCGGACGCAGCTCCGTCGCGAGCGCAAGCAGCCCGCGATGGACGGCGTGACGATCGCGACGCTGGCACCGGAGGAGTACACGAAGTCGATGGCCGACACGATGTATGCACTCTACACGACGACGGTCGACAAGTACTTCCACGGCCGTCGCTACATGAAGAAGCGC
>JAYTOQ010000479.1:0-6940 GCA_043747665.1 Polyangiaceae bacterium
GGGTAGTACCCGCCGATGCCGGTGAGCTCCTGGTACTTCTTCGCGGCGGCCTCGGCCTCCATCAGCTCGCCCTCGAACCAGATGATCTCACCCCTGCCATTGACGCCGGCGGTGCGGAGCCGCGTGGCTACAGCGGTGCTCGGGATGTCGAGATGGAACGTCGCCTGATCGCTCTTCGGTCCGGTGTTGGCGACGACACGCTGGACGACCAGCGTCGCGAAGCCGCGATCGATCTTCAGCTCGACCGCGTGCGATCGCTCGATGATCTCGTACCGCGTCGCATCGACCGAGTCGGCGGAGGCCACCACGGGAACGAGGATGGTGGCGAGGAGGCAACCGGCAAAGATGGAGACTGCACGCATTGCCCGAACGACAACGCGCGTGGCCGGTTGTTCCCGGGCGCGACCGGCGCGACCGCGCGGCTGCTAGAGAGCGCGGCTGCTAGAGAGCGCCGTTCAGCGGGTCGTACTTGTTACCGCTGTTCACGAAGGGCTGCGAGCTCTTCTCGCGCGGGCCGCGACGAGCGGGACCCGACGGACGATCCTTCGCGCGCTTCGCATCACGTGCGGCAGCGGCCGCTTCGCGCGCCTTGTCGGCCTCGGCGAGCTTCGTCTTCTGCTCGTCGGTGAGGGTCTTCGCCGGCGCAGCGGTGTTGACGTCGACCGCGGCGGGCGGCGGCGCGGCCGCGGCCGCCTTCTCGGCGCCGGGCGCGCGGAGCGAATTCGACGCCGCGCCCGCGATGTTGCCCGCCTTCGTCGCCGCGAAGCCGAGGCCGCCGACGAGCACGACCGCGAGGCCGATGGCCGCGAAAATGCGGCCTCTTTTCGGCTTGAAGGCCTTGTCGTTCATCGCGTCGATGTCGAGATCGGAGAGCGAATACGGGCTGTGGTTCGCATACGGCGTCGCGTCGCCGGTCGACTCGGCGACGCTCACCGCCATCGGCGCGACGCTCGGCACGTTGCCGTCGGGAGCTGCAGGCGCATCCAGACCGGCGGCGTCGGCGAGCTTCGTCCACGCGGCGGCGCCCGGCGGAAGCACGGGCGTGCTCTCCGTGATGAGGCCCGACTGGAACGCGTCGTCGAGCGCATCGAGGCTCATCACGCGGACCTCGCCGGTGGCGAGCTGCACCCGCCACACGTCCATGCCTGCGTGCGTGGCCACGTCCGTCGACGACTCGGTCGCTTGCTGCGAGCTCATGAGGGCCTCCATCGGGCGGGAAACGTAGACAGCGACCGATGTAGGTCGGAAGCAGGAAGTGAGTCGTTATGCTCGTGAGACGCTGAAATCTTTGCGGTGATCCGGCCTCACTTTCATTTTCGCGCGGCTACGGATCCCTCCGTGCCGGTCCTCGCTCCTCTTTATAGATGTCGTTCTCGCCCGGCCCCGCCGTACGAAGCGCGATGGCGCGCGCGAGCTCCGCCGCAGCACGGACGAGCGGCTCGAGGAGGTCCGCCGGCGATGCCTTCTCGCGCCACGACGCCGGCTTGCCGAGCGCCGCGATCACCGAAGCGTCGCTCGCCGGAGGAGCGAACGTCAGCTGCAACGACGGGACCGCTCCGCGCCACGACTCGTAGGTCGCCTCGGTGAGCGCTCCCAGCTTCACGGTGGGGATGGCGTCGGCGTCTCCGTCGTCGCGCACTGGCGACTTCGCGGTGCTCCTCGCGGCGCCGGTCGCGCCTCCGCCGCGCATCGCAGCGAGCACCTGGTCACGTGGCCGTCCCCGCAGCTCGAAGAGGAGGAATGGATCCTTGTCGAGCGCATCACCAAGGACGTAGTGCGTCGCGGCGACGTGCTTGCATGGATTCGCCCAGTCCGGGCAGCTGCACTCGGTCGCGAGGTCACCGGCCTCCGATGGGAAGATGCGCACGCCCACCTTGCGCAGGACCTGGTCGACGTCCTCCGGCATCTCGCCGGCGAGGAGCTGCGCGGAGTAGCGCGCCTTGCTCGCGAGCAAGCCGAGCGCCTTCTTCCACGTCGCATCGTCGAGCGGCGTGATGGCGATGGTGTTCGCGTAAGGCTCCGCGCGCGAGCCGGTGACGCTCGCCGTCACGTTGCCCGGCTTCACCACGAGATCGTGCACGCGGCCGGTGCGCGCGTAGGTCTTGCCGCGCTGGAGACGGCCCGCGTAGTCGGGCGAGAGCTTCTCGAGCGCCTCGATCCAGAGGCGGCCCCACCACGTCGTCCCGGCGTTCGTGATCTTGATGCCGTGCGCGGGCGGGGCAGGCTTCGGCCCGCGCTGATCGCGCCAGCTGCTCCACGTGTCGCGCGGGGGCTTGCTCGGTGCGCTCATGATTCGCCTGACTCCCCGTCCGCATCGCTCACGACCGCGTCCTTCGAGAGCGCGACGAGCTCGCGCAGCTCGGCGTCGCCCAGCTCGGTGATCCACCGCTCGCCGGAGCCCACCACCTTGGCGGCGAGCTCGCGCTTCTTGCCGAGGAGCTGAGCGACGCGATCCTCGACCGTGCCCGCGCACACCAGCTTGTGCACCTGCACGGCACGCTTCTGCCCGATGCGATACGCGCGGTCGGTGGCCTGATCCTCGACGGCCGGGTTCCACCAGCGGTCGTAGTGAAAGACGTGGCTCGCGGCGGTCAGGTTGAGACCGGTGCCGCCGGCCTTCAGCGAGAGGACGAAGACACGCGCGCTCTTCGGGTCGTCCTGGAAGCGCTGCACCATGTCGTCGCGCGCGCGCTTCGACGTGCCGCCGTGGAGGAAGGCGACGTCGACCCCGAGCTGCGACGACAGATGCGTGACGAGGCGATCACCCATCTCGCGGTACTGCGTGAAGACGAGGGCCTTGTCCCCGGCGGCGAGCGCCTCCTCGAGCATCTCTGTCATGCGCGCGAGCTTGCCGGAGCGACGCGCGAGAGGCCCGCGCTCGCCGAGGTACTGCGCGGGGTGGTTGCAAATCTGCTTGAGCGCCGTGATGAGCGCGAGCACGCGGCCGCGGCGCTCGATGCCCTTGCTGTTGCCGATGCGCCTCATCTCCTCGTCGACCGCGGCCTTGTAGAGCGTGGCCTGCTCGCGGGTCAGCGTGCAGAATACATCCATCTCGTTCTTGGCCGGAAGATCGCCGATGACGGCCTTGTCGCTCTTCAGTCGCCTGAGGAGAAAGGGCGACACGATGCGTTGCAGCCGCTCGGCCGCCTCGGCGTTGCCGTAGCGCTCCACAGGCACCGCGAAGGTCTCGCGAAAGGCCTCGAGGCCGCCGAGCATGCCAGGGTTCGCGAAGTCCAGGATGGCCCACAGCTCGGCGAGGCGGTTCTCCACCGGCGTGCCGGTGAGCGCGAAGCGATGCGACGCCGGCAGCGCGCGGACGGCCTTCGCGGTCGCCGAGGCCGCGTTCTTCGCGTTCTGCGCCTCGTCGAGCACGACTGTCGACCAGCTTCCGGCCGCGAGCGCCTTCACGTCGCGTCGTGCGATCCCGTAGGTCGTGAGCACGATGGCGTGCGGCCCGGCGTCCTCCGCGGCGCTGGCGAGCGCCTCCACGTCCTTCGCGCGTCCGCTTCCGTAGTGGCGCACCATGGGCAAGGACGGCGCAAAGCGAGCGATCTCGCGCTCCCAGTTGCCGACCACGGAGGTCGGCGCCACGAGCAGCGTCGGCCGAGGATCCCCGGCCTTCGCCTCGGCCCGATGGAGGAGGAACGCCAGGATCTGGATGGTCTTGCCGAGGCCCATGTCGTCGGCGAGACATCCACCGAGGCCGAGCGCCGCCATCGTGCGGAGCCATGCGAGCCCGCGCTCTTGATAAGGGCGGAGCTTTGCTTGCAGTGCGGCTGGCGCCGCTAGGGGCACCGCCGCGGCTCCGCGGATCCGCTCGAGGAGCTCGGCGACCGTGCCTTCGGCGACCACCGCCGCGACGCGACCGTCGATGCGCGTCTCACCGGCGAGGACGATCTGGAGGGCGTCGGCGACGCGCACGCGCTTCTTTCCCTCCGATACCCGTCGCTTGATCTCGGCGAGCTCGCGCGGGTCCACGGCTACCCACTCGCCGCGAAATCGCACGAGCGGGGCCTTGCGATCGGCGAGCGCCGCCAGCTCGCGCGCCGAGAGCGGCTCGTCGCCGATGGCCGCCTGCCACCGGAACTCGACGAGATCCTCCATGGCGAGCCCCGCCGCGCCCTCGACCTTGCCCGCGACCTGCGTGCCCTTGCGCGCTGGCGCGAGCTCGACGTCCTCGTCGTCGCCGACGCGCATGCGGAGACGCAGGCGCCGCTGGCCGCTGGCGGTGAGCTGCTTGGGAACGATGACGCCGAAGCCCGCCTCGCCGAGCGCCGGCGCGGCGTCGGTGAGGAAGCTCCATGCCTCGTGCGCGTCGAGGCGTAGCGCGCTCGGCGCCGCCTCCTCCAGCGATTTACGCAGCGGCGTGAAGATGCGTGCCGCTGCGCCGAGACCCGCGAGCAGCGCCTCTTCCGGATCACGGAACGCGCGTCCCAGCTTGGCGAGCTTCTTCCCGTGCGTCGCCCAGACCTCGTCGGCCCCCACGAGGAGGCTCGGATCATCTGGCGCTTGCAGCAGCAGGCGAACCACGAACGCCTCTTCTTCCTCGGTCGGCAGCTCGAGGCGGAAGCAGGTCCGGGGCTCGTCGCGCGCGCCGCGGGCGGGACGGCTCCACTGGTGGAGCTCGCGGAGAACCGTGCGCTCACCGAAGCCGCTCGGCTCGAAGGCCGCGTCGGCGGCGGCGACCGAGAGAGCGCGCGCGAATCGCCGCTCCCATCCGCTCGCCGCGGTGGCGAGCACCGGCGGAACGCGCGCGCGCTCGACGGCGCGTCGCACGAGCGCGTCGGTGGTGGCATCGAGGAAGGCGCGAACGAGCGACTCGGGCTCCCAGACCGTGCTCGGGCCCCTGGTCGCCTTTGCCAGAGCGTCGTGCGTGCATACTGCATGTGCCGCACGCGGCATGGAGCGCGCGAGGGCGGCGATCTGGGCAGCGTCCTCGGGTCCCAGCGCCGCCGCCCATCGGGCAGCGCCGCGATGGATCCACGGAACGACGCGCGCGCGAGCGACCAGGTCGAGCGCAAGCTTGCTGGCCAGGCTCCACGCGGCCGTCGACGGGGCCACGTCGCCGAGCCGGAGCACCGCGGCGGGGATCGCAGCGAGCTCGCTCACGCCGGCGAGGAGATCGACATAGGTGCCGCGCACCGCGCGACGCTCACCAGGCGGGACGACGAGCTCCGCGCTGCCCGCCTCGCCACGACGCGCAAGCTCCGCGAGGCCGCTCATCGCTGCCGATGCCGCCGATGCCGCCGATGCCGCCGATGCCGCCGATGCCGTTGACGTTGGCTCTCTGCCCCACATGAAGAGGGCGCCGCGGTCGGGCTCGAAAACCAGAGGCACGAGACGCTTCGTGCCACGAATCGAGCGGCGTTGCGCGCTAGATCGTGCTCGCGTCGAGGGCGGCGAGGTGCGCGCCGGTCTCCGCGTCGAAGACGTGGATAGTGTGGTTCATGACCACGAGCACGCGGTTGCCGTCGAACGCGAAGGCTGCGGCGTAGGACCCCTCCGCCGAGTCCGGGATGGTCGCCGACCAGCGCTGCGTGCCGGTGAGCGCCGAGCGCGACACGAGCTTGAAGGGCCCGCTCTTCGCCTGGTAGAACGTGACGAGGTTGCCATCGTGCAGCTCGCTCTGGGCGATGCCGTAGTGGATCTCGTCGCCCTCGACGAGCAGCGATCCCTTCCAGGCGATCGTCTTCGAGCTCCCCTTGTTGAAGGCCACCGCGCGCGGCTCGACATGGCCGGTCGGCTGCGTGGTGGGGTTCCCGAGCGCGACGGCCACAGCTCCGTCGTGCAGCGTATGCGTCACGTAGAACGCCGACGACGTGACCGCCTCCTTCGGGGCGCCGGCAAAGGCGCCCCATTGCTGGCACGGCCGCCCGTCCTTCGCGTCGGAGCAGCTCTCGTAGCGAGCCGCGCACGACGGATGCCCGACGAGCGCCACGAATGCGTCGCGCTCGACGTCGAGCACGCGATCGCGCTCTCTGGCGCCGTAGAGCGGCGTCCGCAGGAGCACGCGCGGCGTTCCGTCGGCGAGGGCACAGACGTCGCTCGCTCCCCCCGCGATGACATCGACGGCGACCTCGGCGCCCGTCGCGAGATCGAGCGTGATGACGCGATCGCGCGTGTCGGTCAGCACCATCTTCTTACCGACGACGGCGAAGTGCGTCCGCGTGCTCGCCCACTGGCTGCGATACGGCCCGGCGCTCCACTTGATCGCGAACGTGGCGCCGTCGATCGCCGCGGCGTAGAGCGGCATCTCGTCCTGGTTGCTCTTCCAGAAGAGGCCCACGAGGTCCTTCGTGCCGTCTCCGTCGACGTCCACCATCGTGGGCACGCTACCGCCCTGCGTGTACCACGACGCGCCGAGGCGCTCGACGCCGCGCGCGGGCTGCGGTGCCGCGTAGCTCGTCGCGACGGTCGGCGTCTCCGAGGCCTTCATCGGCCCGCAGCGTCCCGTCACGGCGCCGAACACGGCGACGAAGAAGCCGACGCCCGTGAGCGCGATGACGAGCGCCGTGAGGCTCCTCGCGATCCGCGGCGAATGCCTCCTCGGACGGATGCCGAGCGCCTCCTCGAGGATGGCGATCCGGCGATGGGCGGCGTCGAGGTCGTTGCGGTATTCGCTCATCGTCCGGGAATGACGAGCGGCGAGCGTGATCTCTTCCACGAAAGCCAGACGAACGCGGTGAACGGTCGAAGCGGCGACCTGAACGGTCGCAGGGCGAGGTAACCTCGCGCCGTGGTCCTCGGCGCAGATGCGGCACGCGCGACACGCTCCGGCCGCGAGCGCGTCGTGCTGGCGCTGCTCGTCGCGGCCTACGCATCGATCTACCTGTGCCGCGCTAACATCGAGCCGGCCTGGACGATGCTCGCGGCGCAGTACGGCTACGACAACGAGCAGACCGGCGCGATCTTCGCGACGGCGCTCGCCGCGTACGCGGTC
>JAYTOQ010000480.1:0-1805 GCA_043747665.1 Polyangiaceae bacterium
CGATCTCCTCCAGCGCCTTCGCACCTCGCGGATCGGCCTCGTCGCGCATCCTGCGTCGGTGACCCAGGGCCTCGTCCACATCGTCGATGCTCTCGCCGAACTCGGCGTCGTGCCCGAGGTGCTCTTCGGACCCGAGCACGGGTGGGCAGGCCACGCGCAGGACATGATCGGCGTGGGCGACGGCGCGGTCGGTGGCGGTGGCGGTGGCCCGCGCATCGTGAGCCTCTACGGCGAGACCCTCGCCGATCTGTCCCCGAAGCAGAGCGACCTCGACGGCCTCGACATCGTCGTCATCGACATGCAAGACGTCGGCGCGCGCTACTACACCTTCGTGTGGACGGCGGTCCTGGTCGCACGCGCGTGCCGTGAGAAAGGCATCCGCGTCCTCGTCCTCGATCGGCCCAACCCCATCGGCGGATCGGTCGTCGAAGGAAAGCTGCAACATGCACGCTTTATGTCGTTCGTGGGCCTCGAGCTCGTGCCGACGCGTCATGCGTTGACGCTCGGGGAGATCGTGGCCTGGCGTGCCCAGCGCGAGGGCTATCGCGAGCTCGTCGAGGTGCTGGAGGTCGAGGGCCTCGAGCGCGACGCGCATGCGCCTGCGTGGGACCGCGCCTTCGTCATGCCCTCACCGAACATGCCGACGTACGACGCCGCCCTCGTCTACCCGGGCGGCTGTCTCCTCGAAGGGACGAACCTCTCCGACGGTCGCGGGACGACGCGTCCCTTCGAGATCACGGGCGCGCCGTGGGTCGACGGAAGACGCCTCGCCGAAGGGCTGGTCGCGACGAAGCTCCCCGGCTTCTTCGCCCGTCCGCTGGGCTTCGAGCCGACGTTCCACAAGCACGGCAAGCAGAGCTGCGGCGGCGTCCAGATCCACGTCACCGATGCGAGGACGTTCCGTCCCGTCGCCACCTACGTCGCGCTGATCGCGCTCGCGCACCAGGCGAGCCCGGAGGATTTCCGCTTTCGCACCGAGCGCTACGAGTTCGTCGACGACATTCCCGCGTTCGATCTCCTCATCGGCTCGGCGGAGGCGCGCCAGCGGATCCTTGCCGGCGACGATCCGCGCGCCATCGCCGATGCCGTGTCGCTGATCGGTGACGAGGAGCGCGCGGTGGTCGCCGAGGCGCGCGCTGCGCTCAGGTCGTGAGCCTGACCGCTGCCTCGTAGATCTCGGGCTCCTGGAGCAGCACCAGGTTCGCCGCGTCGGCGAGGGGAATGAACGAGTCCGCCGACGTGACGCGCGCGAACGGCTTGTCGCGAAGCGAAGACGAATCAGCGAGGCACGCGGCGATCCCCTCCGAGACGTTGCCGGAGCGCCGGCATTCGTCGACCACGAGCACCGCGCGCGCCTCCTCGGCGTGGCGGCGGATGGCGACCTCCGGGAGCGGGGAAATCCAGCGTAGATCGACGATGCGTGTCGCTACCCCATGCACGTCGAGCAGCTTCTTCGCGACGCGGAGCGCCATCGGCACGCCGTTGCCGTACGTGAGCACGACGAGCTCGGTCGCGCCGGACCACGCCTCGACCTGCACCCCATCCTCGTAGACGCCGACCTCGCCGACGGCGATCGCCTCGCCCTGCGCGGGAAACGGGAAGGACCACTTGCCGTCGCCGGCGAAGAGATCGCGCGCGTGATAGAGCGCGATCGGCTCGACGAACACCGATACGCGACCATCCACGCGCGCCGCGGCGACGAGGGTGCGCAGCATCTTCGTGGCGTCGTCGGATCGCGATGGCACCGCCACGATGACACCCGGCAGATCGCGGAGGACCGTGAGGCTGTCGTCATTGTGGAAGTG
>JAYTOQ010000481.1:0-3076 GCA_043747665.1 Polyangiaceae bacterium
AGCGGAAGACGTTCACGCGGAAGCGATTGCCGCCCACCGCGACGGCGAGGTTCATCTCGAGGTTCTTCTTGAACTCCTCGCGCTGCGCCGCCGTCATCACCGATTCGGCCATGCGGTCGAGCATCTCGGTGGTCGCGGGGACCTTCCCGGCGAGGCCGACGCCGTCGCAGCGGAACGTCGGCGCGCTGTCGTTGGTGAGGTACAGGTCGGACGCGTTGACCTTGATCATGTGCTCGAGCAGCTGCGCGAGCGCGGGATCGATGCCCTGCGTCGACGTCGCGGGCGAGTGAGCGGGCGCGGACGCATGAGCGGGCGCGAAGGCCGGCGCGGGCGCGGCTGCTGGGGCCACGGGGCGGCCCGGCATCTCCTTCGTCGTCTTGATCGAGTACGAGCCGGCGCCGTTCACGTCAGCCCCCGTCCGGCCATCGCCGCGAGCTGCTCGGACGACGGGCATCGCGAGCGAGCCTCGTCGAGGCTGATGGTGCCGGCGCCGACGAGCTCCAGGAGCGCGGCCTCGAGGGTCTGCATGCCCAGCTTGCCGCCGACCTGCATGACGCTCGCGAGCTGGTGGGTCTTGCCCTCGCGAATGAGGTTCTTCACGGCGGGCGTGCCGAGCATGATCTCGAGCGCCGCTTGCCTTCCGCCGGCCTTCTTCTTCACGAGCATCTGGGCAACGACTCCAAGGAGTGATTCGGAGAGCATGGTGCGCACCTGCGCCTGCTGATCGGTGGGGAACACATCGATGATTCGATCGATGGTCTTCGGTGCGCTCGCCGTGTGGAGCGTGCCGAACACGAGGTGACCGGTCTCGGCCGCGGTCAGCGCGAGCGAGATGGTCTCGAGGTCGCGAAGCTCGCCGACGAGGATCACATCGGGGTCCTCGCGGAGCGCGCTGCGGAGAGCTGCCGTGAACGATTTGCTCTGCGAGCCGATCTCGCGCTGGTTGACGAGCGACTTCTTCGACTTGTGGACGAACTCGATGGGGTCCTCGAGCGTCAGGATGTGACCGGCCTCACTCTCGTTGATGAGATCGATCATCGCCGCGAGGGTCGTCGACTTGCCGCTGCCGGTCGGTCCCGTCACGAGGACGAGGCCCTTCTCGGCCTGCGCGAGCGTGCGGAGCACCGGCGGCAGACCGAGATCCTCGAAGCGCGGGATCTTCTCGGGGATCTGGCGGAAGACGGCGCCCTCGCCGCGGTCGTGCATGAACGCGTTCACGCGGAAGCGGGCGCCGGTGCCGAGCGTGTAGGCAAAGTCGACTTCGAGGTGCTCCTGGAAGTGACGGCGCTGGTGATCGTTCATCACCTCGAAGATCAAGCGATGCGTCTCGTCGGGGAGCAGCGCGGGGTGATCGATGCGCACGAGGTCACCCGAGATGCGGACCATCGGCGGCTCGCCGGCGGAGAGATGCAGGTCGGAGGCCTTGCGCTCCATGGCGAAGCGAAGGAGGTCGGAAGACGAGATCATCAGAGCTCCTCGATGCGCTCGACGTGCGCCTTGGCGATGTGGTGGACCTTGCCGCACGCGTGGACGGCGAAGCTCTTCGAGGGGTGGTTGACGAGATCGAGCGTCCGCGACAGCCCGGAGAGCGACATGAGCGAGCCCGTGACCACCTTGCCGTTGCGGAGGTAGACGGCGATCTTGCGAGCGGCGTAGACGACGCCGAGCATGGCGAGCGACTCGAGGGGGCCATCGCTCACGTCGACGACGAGGCTGACCACCGACGAGCGCGCGTAGATGCGGACGATGCCACCTTCCTCGGCAGGGAAGAACGGCGAGGCGTCCTCGAAGACGTCCTCCGGAGCGCAATCGGGCGCCAGGAAGATGATCGCGGTACGGCGCTCGCGGTCGGTATAGACCTCGACGCGTGCGCGCTGGACGGGGACCCGAAGCTGCTCGAAGTGAGACTGAGAGAGGTGCACTCTCCTGATGACGGCAGTCCCGCAGCGCCGTTAAGGGCTTGGTTTCACGCGAAACGCATGATCATCCATGCTCGAGCTGTCACGGCGCCAGGATGCGACCAGGTGCGCCATTGGCGCCGGCCACGGTGTGGCAGCTGTTGCAGTCCCCCGCGGTCACCGATCCGTTCATGGCGCGCGTGGTCACGCCGTCGGTCACCTTGGCCTTGTACGGCGCGAGGATCTTCGACTGCGTAAAGAAGTTACCGGCCGCGTTGACCGGCATGGTCGTGGTCTTGCCGTTCTTGTCGGTGACGATGACCGTGAGCGCAGGCGGCGGGCCCTTGCCGTCGCAATCGTTCGGCTCGTGCAAGATCGAGTAGACGGTCCCAGCGATGCGGAGGTTCGGTCCGCCCATCACCTGGTGACACGCGTTGCAGGCGGCGCCGGGATGCATCAGCGGCGACTTCATGTTGCCACCCGCCCACGTCTTGCCGCTGGTGCACTTGATGGCGCCGCCGGCGTCCCCGCCGTCCCCGCCGTCCGTCACGCCTGCGCCACCGTCACTGGCGCCTGGCGGAGGATCCGTGCAGACTGCACCCTTTGGCGTTCCGGCCGCCACCCAGTCGGCGAAGGTCTGGATCTCGTCAGGGTCGGGCTTCACGGCCGGCGGCGGCGGCATGGGGCTGGTCGTGCTCTTCATGCGGTCGAGCGAGAGCTGCGCGAGCGTCTTCGTGGGGTCGGTCTTCGATTTAACCAGCATGTCGTCGTAGTTGAGCATCGGCGGCACGCCGGTCATCTGGCCGCCGTGACAGGCGAGGCATCGGTTCTCGATCACGGCCTGCACGTCGCACGGCAGCCCGGTGGCGAGCCCGGTCCCGGCGGGGCCCGTGGGAGCGCCCGACGGCGGGAGCGACGCGCCGCCCTCCTGGTCGGACGGCAGGACGCCTGCCTCGCTGTCGTCGGCCGCGCTGTTGGACGAGGACCCGCTGCACGCGAACGCCGCGCTGACCGCGAGAGCGACGGAACCCCAGAGAACGATGTGACGACGCATGGTGACTCCTACTTTACCGCGATGTGAGTCTTGCAGCCGTAGGCGATCGACACCTTGCCGAGCGAAGACGTGCGCGCATCGCTGCACGCGTTCGAGCAAAGAAGGATGCGGGTCGGATGGACGA
>JAYTOQ010000482.1:0-1594 GCA_043747665.1 Polyangiaceae bacterium
ACAAATGCAGCCATTTCGCGAGGGTCCGCCGCATCGACACGAAGTCGGGCGAGCCTGCACATTCCACGAAACAAACGACCGCGCTCGGCCGACGGGAGACGACATGCATTCCTCCTCCCGCGTGGGCTTCGATCTGGTCGGCGTCGTCCTTTTCAGCGCGGTGGGCGCGCTCGTCATGGCGTGCGAGCCCAGCGGCGCGTCTTCCTCAGGCGCGCCTCCGGCGAGCTCCACGTTCCCGGCGCCGACCACGACGGCACCGCCGCCTGCGCCGACGATGATGCCGATGCCCGGCAGCACGACGACGCCGCCGGACGGCAAGGCCTGGGGGCCGGCCGTCGAGATCAGCAACACCGCGTTCAGCAACCTTCGCGGCAATCCGCACGTCGGCGTCGACGCCGCAGGCAATGCGATCGCGGTGTGGCTCGAGGAGCTCGCCGACAACACGCGCAATGCGATTTGGGCGAGTCACTACGCCGCAGGTGGCACGTGGAGCGCGCCGGCCACGATCGACGACGCGGTCGGCAGTGCGAGCGCTCCGCAGGTCGCGATGACGCCCAGCGGCAAGGCGGTCGTCGCGTTCGTGCAGAGCGAGTCGAATCAGGGCGGTCAGGTCAATCTCGTCACCAATCGCTTTGCCGGCACGTGGGGCACGCCCGCGACGCTCGCGTTCATGGGTCAGAATCCCGACCATCATGCGCTGGCCGTGGGCATCGACGGCGCAGCCACGGTCGCATTCCAGACGCCGGACGCGATGTTCCCGCGTGCGTGGTCGGCGCGGGCGTCCGCCACGGGGACATGGGGCCCGGCGACGGTGATGGGGAGCAACGCGCGACCGGGATGGTGGCCCGCGGTCACCGTCGTGACGAACGGCGATGTCGTGATGACGTGGACCGAGACCACGGGCGGGCTGTCGACGACGTCGTTGTGGGCCAGCCGCAACGCGGGTGGTGTCTGGCAAGCGCCTGTGCCCCTCACGACCGACAGCGGAGAGGTGCTCCAGTCGATCAGCGTCGGTGCCGACAGCAGCGGCGACGTGCTCGCGCTGTGGTCACAGCGCCTGGCGGGTCTCTACACGTTGCGCAGCGCACGCATGAGCGCGAGCACCGGTACCTGGAGCGCGGCTGTCACCGTGAACGACGGCAAGCGCGAGGCGACTGCGCCGGCGCTCGCCGTCGATGCCGGCGGCGACGCCGTCGCGGTCTGGTTCGAGACCAACTACGGCGTCGTCGCAAATCGCTTCACGTCGTCGACCGCAAGCTGGAGCAGCCCCGTCGTCGTCCAGGCCCGATCGACGGGCGTGGTCGCGGGCTCGATCCCGAGCGTCGGCGTCGACGCCAAGGGCAACGCTGTTGCCGCGTGGGTCCAGCACATCGGCAGCCCTCCCCGCCCGCACCTCTTCGCCGCTCACCTCGGGTCCGCAGGAAACATGTGGACTGCACCGATCGATCTGCTCGCCGATCCCGACGCCACGCCGTACACCTCCGAGACGCAGCTCTCGGTCAACGAGAAGGGCGAAGCGATGCTCGTCTGGCACCAGCAGACCGACGCGACGGGCGCCACGGGCATCTGGGCTCGGGTCTACCGCTGAACGACG
>JAYTOQ010000483.1:0-2637 GCA_043747665.1 Polyangiaceae bacterium
CTCGATCATCCATTCGTTCGGGCAGCGGAGCTGAGGTGGTTCGTGGAGCCTGGGGGCATGCTTCGCGAGGCGAGCTTCGACACCAAGCCGGCCCTGCGCGCCGGCCTCGATGCGTTCGCGCGCTGTCTCACGCCGGCGCTCGGTGCGCCGCGCGTGACCATCGTGAACCCGATCGAAGGCACCAGGTCGTACACGTTCCATCCTGGGAACGCTCAGGTGGACCTCGGCACGTCGCTGTCGATGAGCGCGTCGGGGCTCCATGGCGCGCCGGCGACCGTGGACGCCGAGACGTGGCAGAAGCTCGTGAACGCGATCGCAGGCTGCCGAGGGTGACGGCGCGTTGGCCGCGCTTCGAGATCACGATGTAGGGAAGGTTTTTGCGTGCGCCGGGTAACAGACGGTCATGAACCGCTCACACCTTCTTCTTGGCTTGCTCCTCGCGTCTTCGTCGCTGTCCCTCTTCGCATGCGCCAGCCCCACCGACGATGGTGAGAACGCCGACGCAACCGAGAGCGACGTCAAAAAGAAGGTCAAGCCGAAGGGCGGCAACGGCGCCTTCGACCTCGTCGCACCGGGCTTCAACGCGACCGGCTTTGTCGGGACGTTCACGTTCGCCGGTGCTCCCATCAAGGCCGGTGACCGCAGCGAGAAGGTCCCCGGCACGTACGTGCTTCAGTCGAACGGCGGCTACTTCGGCGACGGCTACCTGATGTCCCAGCAGCTCTCGAACGTGATCACGGCAGGCACCATCGTCCAGCACAAGCTCGGCGGCCTCCGCGTTCGCTTCGCCGAGCCGGTCACGCTCGGCGGAACCCAGGTCGTCCTCGCGCCGGAAGGCGGATCCGGCGGCTATCTCTCGCCTGGAATGCTCTGGCAAACGGTCGCCACCGGCGCCTCGCTGCTCGCGCTCGCCGGCAAGATCACGGTCACGCCGAACACCGAGGCCACCGGCAAGGACGTCGTCATCACGCAGGGCGCGCTCACCGACGTGGTCCTCCCCGTCTCGCACGTCGCCATCGTGCTCGATGCCTACGACGCGTCCTACCCGACTCCGACCAACTGCACGTCCACGTCGGTGCGTGGCGGCGCCTCGACGGCATCCGCCCCGATCCGCAACGTGGACGGCTCGCCCAACGCGACGTTCGTTGTGCCGCAGGGCACCCGCGCGCCGGTCGGCGTGAACGCCTACGGCGTCGATCTCGTACAGCCGACGGTGGCCGGCGGAACGAACTCGTTCACACTGAACCGCCTCGAGGTCGACGACGTCGAGGTGGCGCAGGCCGGCGGCGGCACGACGATGGTGAAAGGTACCGCGACCATCTCGCACAAGAACGCCGACGGAACGTTCACGCAGCTCAACTGCACCTTCAACACGCACTCCGGCCTCGACCTGCCCGACGGCACATATCGCATCGTGTCGCGTGCGCAGTCAGCGTCCGGCGTCGTGACGAGCACCGACGACGTCACGTTCCCCTGAGCCGGCGCTCAGTCCGTCGGCCCGGTGAGGAGTGCGTCGAGCTTTGCGGCGAGATCCTGACCGCGAGCGAAGCCGCGGGCGGAGATGAGCGCGAGAAGGCGACGAACCTCGCCGAGGTCGACAGGCCCACGCCAGGAGACGCGTGTCGATCTCCTGCTCGGAAGCGCCGGGATCCGCGGCGCGTAGCTTCCGACGTCACGCTGACGACGCGCGCGCCACTGCCCTGCCCGCGCAGGAATGCGGCGCCCGCCGCCCAGCGTCGCGGTCGCGGCACGAAGCGATCGGACGCGATCAACGTCGCCCACTCGCGCCAGAAGTCGGCCTCGTGCGCGATGCTCATCAGCGGCATGATCTGCACGCCCGGCGGTCGCGCGCCGACCTCGTTGACCAGCGAAGTGCCATCGTCGCGAACGAACCACTCCATGTGCGTGAGCGCCGTGCCTGCCGCGGTACCCGCAGACGCACCGAACAGCGCGGCCAGCGCGCTGGCGTACACGGGCGCAAAGCGCGCGAGCTCCTCGTCTTCTTCTCTCTCGAGGAGCACGCAGTACTGCTTCCACGGCGTCTCGAGCACCTCGAGCGGTGACGGGAGGTAGTGCGTCCCCGAGCGCCACACCACCTCGCCCTTGACGGTGACCGTCTCGCAGGTGCGCTCGCGCGCGCGAACGAACTCTTCGATCTGGAGCGGCGCATGTGCGGTCGGCACTGTCCCCTTCTGCTCGAGCGCAGCGAGCTCGGCATCCGACCCGATGCGGTACGTCGAACGCGCGCCCAGCCCGGCCTGCGGCTTGACGATGACCGGGTAGCCGACCTCGTCGATGAACTTCCGGAGCGCCGCCGGCGAATGCGCGAGCCCGCTCCGTGCCACCGGCACGCGATGCGCGCGCAGGACGTCCTTCATGCGGTCCTTGTCACGGAAGCTCTGCGCGACTGAACCACGAATGCCCTCGATGTCGAGCGCATCACGCACCGCCGCCATCAGCGGTACGGCCCCGCGCTGTCGAGCGCGCCCAGATGTACGCAGCCGGCCGCCGCGCCGAGGCTCATCGAGCAGACGGCGAAAATGGAGGGGTTCACCGGGCGTCATCGGCCGTGGTACTTCCGCGTAGGCGAAAAGGACGTCGCGATGAACCCGCTGACGCGCTACTCGCTGAACGACG
>JAYTOQ010000484.1:0-6873 GCA_043747665.1 Polyangiaceae bacterium
CCGCCGGCGCTGGAGGAGTCACAGCGCTCCGCTACCGCGCGCGAAGAGGCGGCCCGCCTCGCGACCGATCTCGAGCCGCGCATCCCGTCCCTTCGCATCCGCCTCAAGCTGCCGCCCGATGCCACCGCCGTGGTTCGCATCGACGACGACCCGATCGCCGTGACCGGAGCGGTGACGCCGCGTTCGGTGGAGCCCGGAAAGCACGTGATCTTCGCGCGCGCCGGTGACGGGCCCGAGGAGCGCGTCACGATGGAGATCGGCGAGGGCGAGACGAAGGACGTGGACCTCGCGCCGCAATGGGTCGCGCCGAAGGCGCCCGAGATGCCGGCGGGCAGCGGCGGACAGGTCGTCTATCTCCGGCAGACCAACCCGCTCGTCTTCGTGGGCTTCACCATCTCGACGGTGGCCCTCACGCTCACCGGTGTCGCGGCGGTGCTCGCGTTCAACGCAGCCGGCCGCGCCCAGGATCGCTGTAGCGCCGATTACTGCCCACAGCACGTGCGCGACTCCGACATCACGGAGATGCGTACGTGGCTCGTCGTCACCGCCGTCGCAGGCGGCGCGACGATCGGCTTCTTCTCGCTCGCCGTCCTCAGCATCGCCAAGCCGGTCAACGAGAAGGTCACCGCCGGCGTACGTCCCTATGTCGGTCCCGGCTCGGCCGGTCTCGTCGGGACGTTCTGACATGCGCGCCTCGAAGCGGTTCCTGATCGCCGTGGCCGCCTGTGGCGGACTCGTCGCGGCGTTCTCGTGCAAGACGTTCAATCTCCCGAACGAGACCTGCGACCCATCGCGTTTCCACGGGGGCATGCTGACCGGTGGCAACACCGACGCGGACTGCAACGACTGCCTCGAGACGAGCTGCTGCGAGGAGGTCGGACGATGCGAGCGCACCACCGGCTGCACCGAGCTCGTCTCGTCCGTGCACGCGTGCGTGCTCGATGCCGGCCTCCTCGGCGCAAAGGACGAGACCGCCTGCGCCGACACGCACCATCTCGAGGGCACCGCGCCCGCCGAGGACGCTTACCGGTGCATGCGCGACAGCTGCGGAAACCAGTGCGGGCTCCCGGTGTGCAAGGTCGATCCAGCCGCGGTCCTCCTGCAGACGCCCGCGTGCGACGCGTGCTTCGCGAGCTCGTGCTGCAGTCAGCTCAACGGCTGCTATGCGAACCGCGCCTGCAAGCTGACGCTCGAGTGCATCGTCAACACGTGTGGCAGCGAGCTCGGCGTCGGGCTCTCGGGCCCGCAGTTCGCGATCCCCGACGGGGGCGGTGACGCTGCTTCGTTCGACATCTGCGGTGACGCCGGCGATCCGCACGCTCCGAACGCGCCGCCGTGCGTGAGGAAGTGCCTCTGTGACTTCAAGGACAACGATCAGGGCCTCGCGCCGCGCGACGAAGCGCAACGACCGCCGATGCTCGCGCTGGCCGTTTACGTATGCGGCCAGCAGGCCGGGTGCGGCGCCTCGTGCACCCGGCCGACGGACGCGGCAGCCGCCGGCGACACCCGCTAAAACCGCGCGAAAATTCGACCCTTACGGGACCTGCGACGACGTCGCGCCGCCCCGCGATCCGGCTTCGCTGGATCGATCGTGGTCCATGTGCGCAGCGTAGGTAACTGGATTCCTTCGCTTTTCGTGCGCAACCGAAATCGACGATGCTAACTTTAGGAGCCGTGAGCTTCGCTTCTTCTCATCGTCGGATCGGCGTGCTGATGGTTGCCGGCGTCGCGCTGCTCGTCGCGTGCTCGACCCCCGTTCCACCGGACGATCTCGGTAGCGGAACGAACGCCGACACGCAGCCGAGCAAGACGACGCCTCCCAGCCCGCGCAACACGACGGAGACGAAGGGCGCCGACGCGAGCGCTCCGGAGGCCGCCGCCGCTTGCAAGACCGTCGCGCCGAACAATCGTTGTGGCCTCGTCCCGCAGTGCGGATGTGGACCGAACGAGACGTGTGACGTGACCAACACGGTGAGCGGCGCGACATCGTGCGTGACCGCCGGTGGCGCGACGCTCGGACGCCCCTGCGTCCAGACCGGCGACTGCCTCGCGGGCCTCACGTGCGCGTACGGCGCCTGCCGCCCTTACTGCGAGACGCCGCGATCGAAGTGCAACGTCGGCGGCACGGTCCTCTGCGTCGAGGTGCTCGGCGACGACGGCAAGACGCCCGTCACCAACAAGAACATCTGCACGCTGCAGTGCGATCCGCGCGAGCCCACCGCGGTCTGCGGCACCAACTCGTGCCACTGGCTCGAGGACTATTACAAGCCGGAGTCCGTGAGCGACTGCAACCGCCCCGGCGCGATGGCCCCGTACAGCGACAAGTGCGCGAGCGACGACGACTGCCAGCCCGGCTTCGCGTGCATGAACCATCCGAAGTACGGCCTCGAGTGCGAGCGCTGGTGTCGGATCGGCGTTGCGGGCGACTGCCCCACGACGCCCCCCGGTCTGAAGTGCACGGATGCGTTTGGTACCCTCGCACCGGTCATCAACGGCGTGAAGGAAGGCGTCTGCCAGTAAGAAGCGCCGTCGGGTGTGGTAGGCATTGGGCCAGGATTTTCCCATGTCGCAACGCTCGGAACGCATAAACGTACGCACTCTGCTCGAGCAGAAGGGCCAGCTCTCGGACGACGTCGTCGCCGTCAAGGCCGACGGCAAGCTCGTCGACCTCCACTCGTTCATCGATCCCACGACGACGTTCGACGTCGTCCGCGCGACCGACAAGGACGGGCTCCATGTCATCCGTCACTCCACGGCGCACGTGATGGCGGACGCGGTCCAGAAGTTGTTTCCCGGCACCAAGGTGACCATCGGTCCCGCGATCGAGGACGGCTTCTACTACGACTTCGACAAGCCCGGCGGCGGGTTCACCGAGGACGATCTCAAGAAGATCGAGAAGGCGATGCGCGATGTCGTGAAGAGCAACACGCCCTTCCGCCGCGAGGTCGTGTCTCGCAACGATGCGCTCGCGCTCTTCGAGAAGATGGGAGAGACCTTCAAGGTCGAGATCATCAAGTCGATCCCCGAGGGCGAGGAGATCAGCCTCTACAAGCACGGCACGCACGAGAAGTCGCAGAACTACGAGAAGGACTGGGTCGACGTCTGCGAAGGCCCGCACGTGCCGCGCACGAGCAACCTCGGCGCCGTGAAGCTCACCTCCGTTGCCGGCGCGTACTGGCGTGGCGATGAGCGCAACCCGATGCTCCAGCGTATCTACGGCACCGCGTTCGCGACGCAGGAGGCGCTCGACGAGCACCTCAAGCTGATCGAGGAAGCGAAGGCGCGCGATCATCGGAAGCTCGGCAAGGAGCTCGAGCTGTTCATCTTCGATCCGGTCGCGCCGGCCATGCCCTTCTTCTTGCCGCGCGGCGCGCACATCTACAACGCGCTCGTGCAGTACATGCGCGGCCTCTATGCCGTGCACGGCTACGAGGAGGTCATCACGCCGCAGGCGTTCGACCCGAAGCTGTTCCGCACCAGCGGCCACCTCGGTAACTACAACGAGAACATGTACCGGCTGTGGACCGAGGATCTCCTCGAGGACGCACTCGCGAAGAACAAGGACGGCAGTGACAAGACCGCGGTCGAATTCGTCAAGGAGCTGCAGGACAACTCCTTCGCCATCAAGCCGATGAACTGCCCCAGCCACTGCGTCATCTTCGGATCACGCCGGCGCAGCTATCGCGAGCTGCCGTGGCGCGTCGCAGATTTCGGACGCCTTCATCGCTACGAGCGCGGCGGCGTGGTGCATGGTCTCTCGCGCGTGCGCACGTTCTGTCAGGACGATGCGCATGTATTCTGCACGCGTGCGCAGGTGCCCGACGAGATCGAGGCCTTCATCAAGATGCTGTACGTCGCCTACAAGGCGTTCGGCTTCGAGAAGGTCGACGTGAAGCTCGCGCTCCGCCCCGACAAGCGCATCGGCAGCGATGCCGACTGGGACATGAGCGAGGGCGCGCTCGCCGAGGGCCTCCGCCGCGCGGGGCTGCCGTTCGAGAACCTGCCCGGCGAGGGCGCGTTCTACGGACCGAAGGTGGAGTTCCACGTGCAGGACGCGCTGAAGCGCAGCTGGCAACTCGGCACCATCCAGTACGACCCGAACCTGCCAGAGCGGTTCGAGCTCGACTACGTCGGCGACGACGGCAAGGAGCACCGCCCCGTGATGCTCCATCGCGCCGTCTTCGGATCGCTCGAGCGATTCATCAGCGTCTACATCGAGCACTGCGGCGGGAATTTCCCGGCGTGGATCGCGCCGCTGCAGGCGGTGGTGCTCACGGTCAGCGACAAGAGCGAGGCCTACGGCCGCGACGTGCTCGCGCGTCTCAAGGCCAAGGGCTTCCGCCTCGAGGCCGACTTCTCGGGCGACAAGCTGGGCGCGAAGATCCGCAACGCGCGGTCGACGCGTCACCCGTACATGATCGTCATCGGCGAGAAGGACGCCGAGGGCGGCACCGTGTCGATCCGCTCGCGCGACAAAGGCGAGCTCGGCGCGATGCCGTTCGACCAGTTCGTCGCGATGCTCACCGAGGAGAGCAAGTCTCCGAGCTGACGGTCGTGCGTCACCAGACGCAGTAGCCGTGGTCGCAGAAGAGCTGGCCGCTCGGATCGCAGTCGGTGTCCGTGCGGCACTCCATCTCCTCGTAGTCGCCCGGCAGGACCGGATCGGCAGGCCCGGGATGAGCCTGGCCAGGACCGACGTCGCGCCGCTCGGTGCCACCTTCCAGAGCGCGGATCGTCCACGACGCGTGTGCAGGCATCGAGAGGTATGATCTGCAACCCTCGTACCGGTCGAAACACCCTTCGCGACCGCGTAAATCACCGCCGATCCGCAATGATCTGGGTGGGTCGCCCGTGAGACGATCACGGTCGGCGGGTGCCTCGTCGCGCTCTAGCGAGAGTGCTTCGTCGACGCCATGCGTTCGTTTCCGGTCTGGCGACGGAGCGCATGGCTGTCGAGCGCGACGGCAGCCATGTTCGCGAGCGCGCGGAACAGCGCGAGGTCGTCGGGCCGGAATGCATCCGCCTTGGAGATGCTGTCCGCATAGAGGACGCCGACGGTCCCGCCGCCGGGATTGATCGGCACGGCCATCGCGGCGCGGATCGCCGCGTCCTCCTTGGCGTCGCCGGGCAGCGTCTTGTCGCGCGAGACGTCGGAGAAAGACGTGGGGCTTCCCTTGTCGACGACCCAGTCGACGACACGCTTGCTGTACGGTCGAGGCGCGGCGCCGACGAACGTCTTGATGACCTTCGGTTTGATCTCGAGGGTCTTCTCGTCGAGGGTCAGGAGCGCGATGCGATCGACCTCCAGGACCTGGACGGCGAGGACCACCAGCTCGTCGAGCATGCGATCCAGCGGCTGCTCGCCGACGAGGAGCTCGCTCGCGCGGATGAGCAGGAAGAGCTTGTCCTTGTAGCGTTGCTCCTCGTCGACGTGGACGACGTGAGGAACCTTGGTGACGCGCTTGCTCAGTGAGGCATCGAGCCCGAGGGGGGAGGGAAGCGTCTGGGCGCCGACCGAGATCTTCGGGCTCCGCGTGGTGGCGCCTTCGAGGAGGAAGGTGATGTCGCCGCAGCGGAACGTGTCACCCTCGACGACCTCGCAGGCCGGGACCCGCTTGCCGTTGTGGTAGATGCCGTTCTTGCTCTGGAGATCGGCGATCCGCACGGTTTTGCCATCGTAATCGAGCTGCGCGTGCTTGCGGGACAGGCTCTTGTGCATGCAGACGATGTGATTTTCCTTCGTCCGGCCGATGGTCGACGTTCCGACCGAGACCATGAAGATCTCCTCCTCGGCGGTCCCGGGATTCATCACGAGCGACAGCACGCGGGCACACTATCACGGTCGATCCGGCCCCCGCGGCGAGGCAAAAAAGAGTCACGGGGACTCTCCGCCTCGCAATCTGCGACCGGGCCGACCGAAAAAAGACGCAAAAGAAGCGAAATTAGCCGGCCGCCGGGGTTGACCCCACCCCGCCTCCCGAGGAAGACTGCGCTGGCTCTGGGCTCCCTCTGCGGACTCGGGCAAAGCAACAGTTTTTCGAGGAGGTCACGGTTTCCCTATGTCGATGGGTCGTCCCAGATTTGATCCGCGCCAGCCGCAGCGCCAGTTCCAGATTCGAGTCAACCACCGCATCCGTGTGCCGGAAGTGCGCGTCATCGACGCGAACGGCGAGATGCTTGGTGTGCTCTCCACTCATGAAGCGCTGAGGCGTGCGCAGGAACAAGGGCTCGACCTCGTAGAGGTGAACCCGAAGGCCGAGCCGCCGGTGTGCAAGATCCTCGACTTCGGCAAGTACAAGTACGAGGAGAAGAAGAAGGCCGGCGAGGCCAAGCGCAAGCAGACGGTCGTCCAGATCAAGGAGATCAAGCTGCGCCCGAAGACCGACGATCACGACATCGCGTTCAAGACGAACGCGGCACGTCGGTTCCTCGAGGCCGGGCACAAGGTGAAGATCACCGTCCGCTTCCGCGGTCGCGAGATCACGCACCCCGAGAAGGCGCAGGAGCAGATCACCGTCATCATCCAGGGCATCGAGGACATCGCGAACGTCGAGACGCGCGTGGCCATGGAAGCCCGCGCGATGTCGGTGCTCGTCGCGCCGAAGCCCGCGATCATGCAGAGGGTGGCGCAGGCGAAGGCCCAGCGCGAGAAGGAGCGTCAGCAGGCCGAGAAGGAAGGCCGCGTGATGCCGGACGAGCCCGAGTCGATCGAGGATCTTCCGGACGACGACGATGACGACGACGACGACGATGACGACGCGGACGGCGAGGGCGAGGCCGCCGCTGCTCCTGCGGTCGCCCCCGCCGCTGCTCCGGCGGCCGCCGCCGCCGCTGCTCCGGCGGCCGCCGCCGCCGCTGCTCCGGCGGCCGCCG
>JAYTOQ010000485.1:0-2630 GCA_043747665.1 Polyangiaceae bacterium
GGCCTGCCAAGCCCGCTGCGTGCGTAGCGTGAGGCGGCTGATCTCGTGGCTGGGAAGGCCAAGTTCGTTAGCGTCGCGCGAATTCTCAGGGCGGCGGGCACACGGCGGCCACACGGATCCCGTGATGCGCAACGGTCAGCGCGCAAAAGGAGTGGGCATGACGCTCGAAGGACGGTCGGAGGTCGCAACGAGCCGGTCGGGGATCACGACAGGCTCGGGCTTGCCGGCGTCGTCGACACAACGAGCATAGAGCTCGAGAACGTCCTCCATTCGCGCCACGAATTCTGCGTCGACCTTCGGGATGCGCCACATCTTCTTCTGTCACGGCTTCAGCTGATTTTCAGCGAGTCGGCGACGCACCGTCTCCGACGACAGCGAGCTGTGCTTCGTGAGTCGCACCATTTCCCCAGCGAGCAGGGCGAGCGTCCAGCGCGCTCGGCCTGCAGGTGGCGCCGAGCACGCCGTCACGACGAGCAGCGCTTCCTCCTTGGCTGCGAGCTTGCGGTCCGCGCCGGGACGCGGCTCGTCGCTGAGCGCGGGTTCGAGCCCTTCCTCTACGAAGCGACGCTTCGTTCGGTACACGGTCGATGCGCCGACAGAGAGATTCTTCGCGATGGCGACATCGCTCGAACCGCCTGAGGCTGCGAGCAAGATCTGCGCGCGCTTCAGCCTTCGGAACCGACCCTTTCCGGCCTGAACCAGGCTCCGAAGCTCCTCACGCTCCTCGGACGTCAACGTGATGCGGTACCGTACGTTCATGATGGCTCCTTTCGGAACCATCGATCATGGGAACGTCGTCTTGTCGATCCTCAAGTCCAAGCCGCGGTTCATTGACAAGCAGGGACAGTACCTCGCCTTTGTCTACACCTACGCTCTCGTGAATCGTCGGCCGCCCGCCGAAGCCGACATGCAAGCCTTCTTCGGAGTCACACCGCCGTCCGTCCATCGGATGGTCGTCGAGCTCGAGCAGCTCGCCCTGATTCGACGAACCCCGCGACAGGCGAGAAGCATCGCGCAATGCCGAGCACGCTCGCCAGCGTCAGGCAGCGCGTCTCGTCGGGCGTGCGCCTTCTGCCGAAGCGCGAGGACGCCTTACCGCCGGCCGGCGGTAGCCAACCGCTCGGATGGACCTCGGGTGAGAACCCGGCGATTGCTCGGTGTTTTGGAGGTTCACACACGTATGTGAACCTCCGACCACAGCCGGCCGACGTCATCGCGGATCGGGCGTAGATGATGGAGCTCGGCGGGGGCACCGAGGTTGCACCAGGCCTCGTCATGCAGATCACCACCACCGCCGTCGTCCGGACAGGCGCCCTCGTCGTCACCGCTCTCGTCCTCCTCACTGCCTCCGCCGATGCGCGCGCCGACGACGGGCCCGCAGAAGAAGCCGCGCCCGTCACGACCGGTTCGGACTATGTGCGTCACGGCTTCACGATGGAGCTCGGGCTCGGCATCTCGGAGACGGCCGTCGGAAGCGACACGCAGGGCCGCGAGCACACCGGTCTCGGCATCGCGCCGCTCTCGCTCGGCATGGGCGGATTCCTGACGCCGCGTCTCGCGCTGATGGGGCGCGCGGCCGGCAGCTCGTACTTGCGTGATGACGCGCGCGGACATTCCTACGACACCGTCAACGCCTTCTACGGCGCGACGCTGCAGTACTGGCCGACAGATCGCTTCTACTTCGGCGGCGGACCGGGGCTCGCGCTGCTGGTGAGCGATCCTTACGGCTGGGGCGCAAAGGACGTGCGCTTCATCGAGGCCGGCTTTGGGCTCAATGCGCGCGTCGGCTTCGCCTTCGCGCTGCCGGGCGATCACAACGCATTGACGCTGGGCATCGACGCCTTCGGATCGCGCTTCGAGAAGTCCTCGACGGTGGCGACCGCGCTGAACCTGGGCTGGCAGTTCTTCTGATCTCGCGAGACCGACGCGCCGCTCGCGATGCCCGATAATGGGTTAGTCACAGGCGCGCGTCGGTAGCCGCGTCCGGAGCTCCGGCGAAGAAGCGGTCGAGTCCGTAACGGAAGAGCGGCTCGGTAGGCGCCGCGCGCAGGAAGAGCGTGAGCGACGAGCGCAGCTTCTGAGCGTCGATCGGTCCGAAGATAGCCTCGGCGGTCGCACGCGGCGTAGCGCTCAGGATCCCGACGCACTCGCGGAGGCGCGCTCCGAGCAGGGGTGCGCGAGATAAGCGCGAGCTTCGTCGAGCGAGCCGATTGCGTAGCGCTTTGCCATCGGACTCGGGCGAGGGCCTCGCTGACCTCCTGTCCGAAGGCCTCGGGCTGAGCGTCGACCAGGCACACGAGCGAGTCGCGACCGTTGTCATCGAGGCGCCACTCGACGCGCATGGGCCGCTCCTCTCCGGTTGCGGTGAGCACGCGGCACCAGAGTCGTCCGTGCCGCCGCGGCTCGGCCGACTCTCGATTCCTCGCGAGCGGCTCGAGGACCGCGCGATCGCGGGGCGCGACTAGGCGGAAGAGGAGATCGGCGATCGACTTGCCGATCAGCTCGTCGGCGTTCCAGCCGATGAGGTCCGCGAACGCTCGATTGAGCGCCACGAAGACGCCGTCCCGGGTCGCGAGGGTCGCGAGCGGGAGCTGATGGAGGTCGACGGGGAAAGGCACCGAGGTCTCGCT
>JAYTOQ010000486.1:0-8319 GCA_043747665.1 Polyangiaceae bacterium
GCGCGCAAGGTCTCGGTGTCGAAGCTCGTCGAGCTCAATGCCATCACGCCCGGCGAGGTGGTTCGTGGCGGAACCATCCTCCTCGTCCCGAAGACCACCGAGGCCGCGCTCACCACGGTCAGTGATCGGCAGTCCGACCTCAGGAAGTCCGGCGAAAAGCCCGTCGTCGTGGTGCCGCAGGACATGTTCGTCTATCCCGATCGGAAGCGCGTGTTCTATCGCGTGCAGGTGGGCGATACCGTGCGCGACGTCTGCGCGACCTTCAAGGTCACGCCCGACGAGCTGCGCCGCTGGAACGACATCGATCCGTCGGCGCGTCTCGTCGAGGGCATGACGATGCAGGTCTTCGCTCCGAGCGACTGCGATCTCTCGCGGACCGTCGTTCTCGGCGAGAGCGACGTACGCACCATCGTGGCGGGCACCGACGACTTCTTCCACCACTGGGACGAGAAGGGCCGCCGTCGCCTGGTGGTGACCGCGAAGGCCGGCGACACGCTGGATTCGATCGGCAAGCAGCACGGCGTCACCACCAACCTCATGGAGCGAATCAATCGCCGCGGCCGCTCCGAGCCGCTCGCCCCCGGCGATCGCGTCGTCGTCTGGGTCCCCGGCGCCGGGCAGGCCACGAGCCCCAACGCGCAAGCGACACTGACGAGGCCGGGATCGCCGCTGACGCCCGAGCCGATGCCGACGCCTCCGCTCGGGGCAGCGCCTTCGCCGGAGATGCTGCCGCCGCTGCCGTGACGCGCCTTGCTACTTGTTGGCGCGCAGCACCCTGCCATCGCCGGTGAGCCAGACGACGTCAGCGCGCGGCTCGTCTTCACTGATCAGAATTTGTACTGCGCGCCGACGCCCAGGATGATCGCACGTGCGCTGTACTCGCCGCCGTTGATCGACTCGGTCTTGGTCGGGTTGCCTTGCACCGGGTTGACGCGCGGGACCTGCGCTTCTGCCGGCGTCACGGTCGTGCTGCCGAGGAGCACGAGGGCACCGACGGCGTCGAGCCTCCAGTGCTCACCCGCGTGCAGGCTGGCGCCGCCGCCGAGGATGATCTTGTTCGCGTCGTACGTCAGCGGAGACACCCACTCCTGCGGAATGGCGCTCGTCTCGTAGGAAGCGCCCGCGCGGATGTCGATGCGGTTGGCCTTGATCAGGCTCTTCGTCGAGTACTCGCCGCCGAGGCGAAACGAATTCGAGTCCTTGAAATGACGCGGTAGCGAGATGGGCGCGACGCCGAAGGGGCTCGGGAATCCCGTGATGTTGAAGAGCCGCACGTTGTCGGGGCGCACGTCGATCGAGTCGTGCACGCTCCAGAACTCGCGGACGTAGGCGGCCTCGACACGGAGGTCGCTCTCGTCGCCGAGGTCGGTGCGGTACTCGACGCCGAACCGGAGCACCGGCGGCAGCTCGAAGCGCACGCGAGCGGCGGTGCCGTCCTGCGTCGCCTTGTCGAATACCGCGGCGGTGGGGAGGCGCACGTTGATGGTAGCTGGCGCATTGATCAAGAACGGCAGCTGCGCCGACGCGCCGACGTGAACGTGCTTGTCGGGAACGGCGATGATTCCAAAGTTGCCGCTCGGCGCGACGATGGGGCCGACGTTGAGCTGGGACAGCGAGTCGTATTGCGGATCCTCGGGCGTGCTGATGACGCGATCCGGTGGGCTGGCGCTGAACACGACGCGCGACTTGAACGTGCCGACGAGCGCCTGCAGGCCGAAGCCGATGCGGATCTCCTCGATTGGCTTGTATGAAAAATAGGCGCCCGACACGACGAGCGCCGAGCCGTCGAGCGTCACCAGGGAGTAGCGCGAGGGCGACGGCTGCCCAGCGACGGTGAGCGGGTAGCTCGCGATGGCGGTGTACGGCGCGAGCACGCCGAGCGCGACCGTGAACTCCTTCCGCTTGCCGAAGGCATACGACCCGCCGATGGTCGGAATGGGGAGGAACGGCGTCGTCCCGTCGACCTTCGGATACTGGAACGTGCGGACGGTTCCGTTCGCGTCCGTCACCTGCGTCTTCCGCGTGTACTCCGACGAGAAGTTCAGCCAGGCGAAGTCGATGTAGAGCGTCGTCCCGGTGTCGGCGAGGCCGGCGGGGTTGTACCAGATGGCTCCGATGTCATCGGCGCCGGCGACGAACGCTCCTCCGCGGCCGAGCGGTCTCACGCCACGATCGGCGGTGAAGAGACCGGCGGCCCCCGCCGTCGATGCCGACAGCAAGAGCGCAAGGCCAGCAAGGCAAGCGTGCGCTTTCACGTTTCGCCGAGGTTAACACGCTCGAGGTCTCCGGTCAGAGCTTCGTGCCCTGCCGGATGACCTCGTAGAACTGCTCGAGGCCTCGCTCCCTGTTCATGAGGAAGTCGTAGACGTTGTCGCTGACGGTGCTGTAGTCGCCGCGCACCAGCGAGCCTTCGTAGGCCTGCGTGGGATCGGCGCGATTCACGTCGGCGATGACGTCGATGATCACCTCGAGCGGCGTCTGCCCGTTGGAGAAGGTCCCCGACTTCGAATCGCCGGAGGCAGCGTTGGTGATCGGCGTGACGAGGTTGCCGAGCGCGACGGCCAGCACCTGATTAGGATCGATCTCGCGCCTGCAGATCTCCTTGCTGTCCTTGTCGAAGTAGCGCCCGCTGACGCGCGCGAGGAGCGCCATCTGCGCGTCGACGAGGCTCTTCTGCACCTTGCCGTCGGGGCCCTTGACGGTTGGGTCCATCGCGGAGGCGAGCACGTGGAAGAGCGGGACCAGGTTCTCGTCGTCGTGGAGGAGCTGCACGATGTCGTTGGACGACGCGAGCATGCTCGAGAGGGCGTCGTTCTTGGAGGCGGCGTCGAGGAGGTACTGCATGAGCACCTCCATCTCGTGCCGTCCGTCCTTGTCGGCGCGGATGGCGTTCATCACGTCGAGCCCGGCCGAGGCCAACGGACCGGTGAGCGTCGCGGCCGCGTGATCGGTGAGGTCCTTGCGCGCCCAGGTGCACTCGGCATACGGCGGCGAGAACGACTGCGGACAGCGCTTGTTGAGCTGCGCGCGGAGGAGGTCGACGATGACCGGCGTCATCTTCGGCATCGTCGGGTTCTTGAAGGCCGACGTCGACTTCGCGCCGCTCACGCCCATGAATTGATCGACGAGCTGCGAGCGCGCCCGACGCCAGTTGGCGCGGCGCGCGGTGTCGTCGGGGTGCTGCTGCTCGTAAGTGTCGAACGCGACGTCGATGGCGCCGAGCGCGTTGGTGAGCAGATAGGCGGGCGTGACCTGCGCAACCGTGGTGCCGTCGTTGCGCTTGGCGGTGGTGAGGCCCTTGCGGTCCTTCAGCTTGAGGACGTTCTTCGCGTAGCTCGGATCGAGGAGCGAGCGCGTCGCCGCGGCGGCGACATCGATACCACTCACGGTGGTGACGGTCGTGCACGCGCCGGTACCGTCCGTGGCATCGCAGCGCTTGATGGGCAGCGTCTCGAGCGCCTTCGAGAGCTCGGTGAGGGCGGGGATCACGTCACCCGCGAGCGCCTCGACGATGAGCGGCTCGTAGCTGTTCATGCCCGCCTTGGGGCAGGTCTTGCCCTCGGCGAGCTTGCAGTCGGCCGCCGAGGTCTCGGCGCCGGGCCAGTGCTTGTACGTGGCGTTGGCGAGCTCGAGGAAGAGGTCCTCGCGGCCGTGCTTCACGAACGCACCGAGGAGCGGCTTCATCGCCGTGTAGAAGCCGAAGTTCTCCCACGTGAAGAGCGTGTAGTTTCCACGTTGCTGCAGCCACTGCCCGTCGGGGCAGTTGCGGAGACCGTGCACCTTACCGTCGGGCCTCGCGTCGACCTCGCCCGGCTTCGGGTCCGTGATGATGCGCTCGGGACAGGTGCTCGTTCCGATGAAGTCGCCCTGGAGGTCCTTGATGAACGCGTTGGTCGGTGCGTGCTTGTCGTTCTTCAGATCGAAGAACACGAGGCGGTTCAGCCAGGCCGGCTTAGGCGAGAGCGTCGTCGAGCTCGTGGGCGTCCAGAAGCCCTGGATGCCGCTCGACTCCTCCATGAGACCGACGGACGCGGCCCCGAGGCCCGCGACGCCGTTCCGGAGTAGGCCGTCGCGCATGTAGAACGTGCCGCGCTTGTTCGCCTTGGTATCCGGCTCGTACTGCGCCGCGTCTGCAATCGAGTCGAGATAGAACGCGGCCAGGTTCTCCAGCTTGAAGACCTCGCACTCCTGGTAGCTGCCGCCTCCGATCGGCAGTGTCGGGCTCAGGCCGAAGAGCTTGGCGTGGACGACCGCGCCGGGCTTGTTGCACGCCGTCACGCCGGTCGTGTCGCTGATGAGCTGGAGGAACCGGTACATCGCGCTGCGGTTCTTGCCGGTCTCGGGCATGCTCCGATCGACCGGCGTGTGCATCTCGCTCTTGTCGTTGGTCGTGACGTTGAACGGCCCGCCGTTGATGTCGTTCTTGTCGTAGGAGATGTCGTCCTTGAACTTCGCGAAGTTCGAGAAGACGGTCCCGAGCTGCGCGCTGTCCGGCACAGCCAGCGCGTGGAGCATGTCCTCGAGGAGCCCGGGCTCCTGCGCGACCTTGCCGAGCGTCTCGAGGTTCTCGTCCCAGAACGTGGCCTGGCGCGGGATCTTCGCTTCGGGGTGCTTCTGCGCGATGTCGAACGCGGCGATGGTCGCGCCGGTCATGCGCGCGAGCTCCTTCTGGTTCGTCGTGAAGAGCTCACGCGCGAGGGCGAGCGTCGTGTCGCTGTTGCCGTGCGTGAGCCCCGCGGGCTCGCCGCTGACGCCGGGCGAGCCGAGGATGGCGCCCATCGCGTAGATGAGATCGAGAATCGGCGAGTCCTGCGCGATGCCGCTGTACTCGACGCTGCGCCCGTCGGCGTAGCTCTTGGACTGCTGCGCTCGCGGTCCGACGGCGATGTCGATGCCGCCGAGCATATCCATCAGAGTCTCGTGATTCTGGGTTCCGTCCGGATTCACGAGCGGCTTCAGGTCCGCCATCATCTGCGCGGCGAAGGTGTGACCCGTGTCGACGTAGTCGTAGAGGAGGCGAGAGCCGGCGAGCGCGCGGCCCGCAGGATCGCGCGTGGCCTGCGGCGCCCCGGGGAAGGGGAACGGCGAAGGCGCGAGCGACTTGTCGCTGGTGAGGAAGCGGCCCGACTCGTCGACGTCGGGGAGGCCGTCCTTGTTGGCGTCGACGAAGGGCGCAGGAACCAGGCCGCCGCCGATCGCCGCGTAGCCGCGGACGTCACGCTTGACGATGTAGCTCGGTGAGCCGCCGCCGAACGCGGCGTCGGAGGCGAGCAGGATCTCCTGCATCATCTCGACGTTGTCGCGCGGGCGCGAGAGCACCACGCGGCCGCTCTTGGGATCTGTGATGGCCGTGAGCGCGCCGAGCGACTTGTCGGCAGTGGTGGCGAGGAGCTCCTCCTTCGCCGCCTCGAGCATCTTGTTGAGGGAACCGTTGCCGGGGCCGGGCACCGGGATGCGGACGCCGTTGCCGTCGCGCTTCGGATCGAGCTCGTAAGGATTCGAGTCGGCGGAGAGGAGGCGCAGGCTCGCGTTCGAGAGATCGCGGAGGTGCGGATACGCGATGATGGGACGGGTCGCGCCGAGCGCGGTCGCGATCGGGCGATAGCCCTGGCGCGCGCTGAGCCGCGCCCACGCCGCCTGCGCATCGTCGGACTTCTTGAACGCATCGATGACGGTCGCGAGCGACTCGGTCGACTGCGGGAGCGTTCCGTCGTTGTAGAGCTCGCCCATGCGCCCGAGCATGTCGGCGATCTGATCGGTGAGGATGCCTTCGCCGCTCTTGGCGCCAGCGGGCGCATCGCACGACTTCGTCTCGTCGGCGTTGTCGAGATCCTTGATGGCGATCTTCGACTCGGGGAACGTGGCGTCGAGCGCCTGGATGAGATCGCTGCGGCGGCGCGCGAGCGCCTCGATGCGACCGACGGCGGCGTCGCGATTCTTCTGCTGCTGATCGACGCTGACGAGCTCGCCCTTCTCGTTCTTGGCGCCGGGATCGACGGCGGGGAGCTTGGCGACGTCGACCTTGTCGGCGAACTGCGTCGCCCTCGACTTGTGACAGACGGTGCGGAACGATTCGCCGGTGAGGTCCTCGCGGAGAGCCTGCGCCGAGACGCGATCGCAGATGACTCCGAACATCTCCTCGCCGACGGAGCCGCGCTGCGGCGTGGGGCGCGACGTGTCGAGGTCGGGCGCGCATCCGGGAGCGAGCGCGCTGAGCATGACGAGCCCGACCATGCCGAGCAGGTTGACGCAACGCGCTGGCGAGAAGGAGCCTGCGCGAACGGCGCGAACGGCGCGAACGGCGCGAGGAGCGCGAGGAGCGCGAACGGAAGTAGCCCGATCCGGATAGCTGGAGGATCGATGAGGATCCACTTCCGATCGTCTAGACTGGCTTTTTGGGGCTTGCCCGCGTGTAAAGCTGCGACCTTGTCGCATAACCGTCTCCCTCTTCGTCCCGTACTTCTGCGAAAGATGCGCCATGTCCGTGAGCACCGAGACTAACCAGACGAGCGAGAGCAAGCTGGCCGAACGCGTCTCGACGACGGCCGTGATCCTGGCCGCCGGGCAGGGTACGCGGATGAAGAGCGCCTTACCGAAGGTGCTCCACCCGATCGCTGGCCGCCCACTCGTCCACTACCCCGTACGCGCGGCGCTCGAAGCGGGTTGCGGAGAAGTGGTCGTCGTCGTCGGCCACGGTCGCGAACGACTCGAAGCGTACCTCTCGGCCGCTTTTGGCGCCAGCGCTGCGGGGATCCCCGAGGCGTGGCGGGGACGCGTGAAGACCGCCGTACAGAAGGAGCAGCGCGGAACCGGCGACGCCGCGCGCGCGGGGCTCGATTCCGTGCGCGCAGATGCCCAGCGCGTCCTGATTTTTTATGGCGACGTTCCCTTGCTGACCGCGGCCGACGTTGCTGCCGTCGCGACCATGCTCGAGCAGGAAGCCGGCGCGGCGGTGTCGATCGCGACCTGCACGACGAGCGATCCGTTCGGTTACGGGCGCGTGATGCGCGACGAGCGCGGCGAGATCGTGGAGATCCGCGAGCAGAAGGATCTGAAGAGCGATGCCGAGCGTGCCATCAAGGAGTGGAACCCCGGCATCTACGCCGCGACGGTGGGCTTCTTGAAGGAGGCGCTCTCCTCGCTGAAGCCCAACAACGCGCAAGGCGAGTACTACCTGACCGACATCGTGAGCTTCGCGAAGCAGCGTGGCCAGCGCGTGGTCGGTGTTCCCTCGAACGCGGCGGTGATGGACGGCGTCAACGACCGCGCGCAGCTCGCGAAGCTCGAGCGGGTGATGGTCGAGCGAATCGTGGAGCAGCATCGCCTCGGCGGCGTCACGGTGCGTGACGGCGCACGCATCGACGACGGCGTGGTCGTCGAGAAGGACGCGGTCATCGAGAGCTTCGCGGTGCTTCGCGGGCACACGCGCGTCGGGTCGGGCTCGGTGATCGACGTCGGCTGCGTCCTGACCAACGCCGACATCGGTGAAGCCGTGACGCTCAAGCCGTACAGCATCGTGACCGACTCGATCGTGCGCGCGCGCGCACAGATCGGTCCGTTCTCGCATCTCCGCCCGGAGAGCGACATCGGCGAGGAGGCGCACGTCGGCAACTTCGTCGAGACGAAGAAGACGCGCCTCGATCGCGGCGCCAAGGCGAACCACCTCGCGTATCTCGGCGACGGCTTCGTCGGCGAGAACGCCAACGTCGGCGCCGGCACCATCTTCTGCAACTACGACGGCTTCCAGAAGCAGATCACGCGCATCGGCAAGAACGTGTTCATCGGGTCGGACTCGCAGCTCGTGGCGCCCGTGACGATCGGCGACGGCGCGTACGTCGGAACGGGCACCACCGTGACGAGGGACGTGCCGGCCGACGCGCTCGCCATCGGCCGCGTGAAGCAGGAGAACAAGGAGGGCTACGCCTCGCGCCTTCGCGCACGCCTCAAGGCGCAGAAGGAAGCCGCGAAGGCCACCGCGTCGAAGAAGTAGGAGCGGTCGGGGTGGGCGGCCCTCGGAGAGCGCCGCGGGAACAGCTCCCATCCGCCATGCGTCCACGATCGCGTGACATTCACGTCGCGATTCACCACGGTGTCGCCGCGATGGGCCCCGCCGACGGCGGCCAACGGGTTCTTCCCGGTGCCACGGGTCGAGGTGCTCCCACCGCTCGACCAGCGGTAATCCTTGTGCGGGCAACTTGGCGCCAGGCCGCGATTCGGGCAGAAAGGTCAGACGATGGACGCGCTCCGCATTCGACCCTCGAAGAAGCCCCTCACCGGCAAGGTTCGGATCAGCGGGGCAAAGAACGCCGCGCTGCCCAT
>JAYTOQ010000487.1:0-9168 GCA_043747665.1 Polyangiaceae bacterium
GGCGCGGACGGCTGAGCGCCGCGCGGTCTGGGTCACGCTGACGCGCGAGGCGTCACGCGCGAGGCGTCATTCGCGAAGCGTCACTCGCGCCAGAGAAACTTCCACGGGTTGTGTTTGAGGTCGCGGACCATCTCCTGGACATCGTCGTAGATGGCTTCATCCATGACGAGCGCGCCTACCGTGCCGTTGCCCTTCTTGATGTGCTGCACGATGGCCTGCGCGTCGGCGGCGGTCGCGTTGGCGCGCGCGGCGAGCTGAGCGACGTCCTCGATCGTCTTCTTCAGCTTGACCTGCTCCTCCTCGCCGCCGACTACCTTGGAGGCACGATTGAGGTTTGCGAGCGACTCCCGCGCGTCCTTCAACATGGGGCCGCTGTCCTTCTGGATGTCGGAGGAGAGGCGATCGATGTTGTCGATGGTGCGCGCGATCTTCGGGTTGTCGACGTACTGCGTGCGGGCGTGGACGGTGAGGGTGTTCGCCTCGGTGGTGAGCGATTCCAGGTTCGCCATCGTGCGGTTGATGCGCTCGCGGTTGTCGGTGAGGGTCGTGTTGAGGCCCTTCAGCAGCCCGGCGGTGTTGGTCGCGATGTCGCTGATCAGCTCGCGGTTGTTGCGGATGCCGTTCATCGTCGTGTCGAGCAGCTCGTAGGCCTTGGCGAGGAAGAGATCGAGGCGGGGCGGGTCGATGCCCTTCACGATACTGTTCTCGGGGAGCACGCCCTTCTGGGGAGATCCGGGATCGATCGCGAGGTACTGCTCGCCGAGCACGCCCTGCGTGGTGACGTAAAAGTCCGCGTCGTCGTGGATCGACTCCTTCACGCGCGCCTCGACGCTCAGCTTGGCGCGCACGAGCGTGCGGCGGTTGGTCTTCGGGTCGACCTTTCCGCCCATGAACGCGAGCTCGCTGACCTTGCCCACCTTCACGCCGGCGACGCGAACCGGGGCGCCGGTCTGGAGACCGCCGGGATTGTCGAAGTCGACGAAGATTGTGTACGTCTTCTCGAACGACAGACCGCCCATGATGAGAACGAACGCGGCGAGGATGCCGAGCGACACGAGGATGAGGACGCCGACCTTGACCTCGATCGATTTCTCCTGGGCCATCTTCGAGCCAGGCTACAGGCAGAAGCCTGTTTTCTCCAGGGGATCGGTGAAGCGGGCGGCGGCGGGCCGAGGGTCAGAGCTCGAAGGGGCCGGTCGCGCGTCCGGTGATGAACTGCTGAACGACGGGGTCGGGTGTCGCCTTGAAGTCCGCGCGCGAGCCCTGCATGCGAACCTGGCCGCGATAGAGCATGGTGATGCGATCGGCGATCGAGAAGATGCTCACGAGATCGTGGCTGACGACGATAGACGTCACCCCGAGCTTGTCGGAGAGCTCGCGGATGAGCGCGTCGACGCGTCGCGCGCTGACGGGGTCGAGCGACGTCGTGGGCTCGTCGAAGAGGACGTAGGTGGGGTCGAGCGTGAGCGCGCGAGCGATGGCCACGCGCTTGCGCATGCCGTCGCCGAGCTCCGGCGGGTAGCGGTCCGCGAACTCGTGCATGCGCACGATCTCGAGGCGCTTCCGCGCCTCGGCAATGGCGTCCTTCAAGCTGAGGTTCTTGTGCTTGCGAAGGGGCAGCGCGACGTTCTCGGCGCACGTCATCGAGTCGAAGAGCGTCGAGTGCTGAAACACCATCGCGCACTTCTTGCGGATGGGGCCCATCGCGTTCTCGTCGAACTTCGAGATCTCTTGGCCGTCGAGCCAGATCTCGCCGGCGTCCGGGTAGAGGAGCCCGACGAGATGCTTGATGAGCACGCTCTTGCCGACGCCCGACGCACCGATGATGAAGGACACCGAGCCCTTGGGCACGTCGAACGACACGTCCTGGAGCACGGGCTTCGGGCCGAAGGACTTGATGATGTTCTTGAACTTGATCATCGACGGCGAGAGGGCTCGGAGCCAGTCTAGAGCAATGCGCTCGTTTTCCAACCGCGGGTGCGCCCGCTGCGTGTTCGGGCTTGCGGCGATGCTCGGTGCGATCGCGTTGCCCGCGGCCTGCACCTCGAGCGTGTCCAATGGCCCGGGTGGGCTAGGGCCCGTTGCGGAGACGGGGGCGGGTCCGGGCGACGTCTTCGCGGAAGGTGGCGGCGGTGACGCGAACGGCGGGGCGGGCGAGGGGGGCCTGCCAGCGACCACGGGGACGCGCGGGTTCCCCGAGGCGGGGCCCTGGGTGAGCTTCTACGGCCGGGTGCTGGCGGCGGACGTCGCGCGACTCACGTCGACGTTCCGGATCATGAACCTCGAGCTCGATCCCGACTCGGCGAACGTCACCTCGTCGCAGCTCACGCAGCTGCGCGGTGGGGGGATGAACCGCGTGATCTCGTACATGAACACGGGGGCGTGCGAGACGTACCGCTCGTACTACGCGACGCCGCCTGCGGGCTTCGCGTCGTGTGTGTCGAGCGGGACGCTGACGACGGTGTACTCGACGCAGTACCCAGACGAGAAGTGGGCGAACCTCTCGAACGTCGCGTACCGCAAGCTGATGGTGGAGTACGTGGCGCAGCGTCTGTGGGACCAGGGCATCGACGGCTTCTTCCTCGACAACCTCGAGGTGGTCGAGCACGGAGCAGGCGCTTCGACCGGACCTTGCGACGCGTCGTGCGCTCAGGGCGGGCTCGATCTCGTGTGGGAGCTACGGCAGCGCTTCCCCGATGCGCTCATCGTCATGCAGAACGCGACGAGCGACGTGACGCGTACGGGGACCACCCATGGCGTGGCGTATCCATCGCTGCTCGACGGCATCTCGCACGAGGAGGTCTACAGCGCGGGGGCGGACCCCCGCTCGCGCTCGGAGATGCTGGCGTGGAAGGCCATGAAGCTCACCGTCAACGGCCGTCCGTTCTGGCTCGCCGCGGAGGACTACGTGGGCCCGTGCAACACGGCGTCGAAGCCGGCAGCGAAGGCGATCGAAGCGAAGGCGATGGCGGACGGCCTCTCGAGCTACGTCACCGACGCGAGCGGCTCACAGACCGCGCCCTGCTTCTGGTAGACGAGCGCCGCGCGCGTCTCTGTTCACCTGCAGCCGGCGCACGCGAAGAGCGGGTGGGCAAGCGGACCGGAGCCCTTGCTCAGAGGTCTGGCGTCGATGGGGATGGCCACGCGCGGCGTCGCCCCGCGTCCAGCGACGGCTCACCGTTGGCCGGCGAGCCCAATCGCAGTGCGTCGGCAGCTGCCGTAGTTATCGCTTCGTCGCCTACCATCGCGCATGACCGCGGTGGGCTTCCCGATGTCGAGCTTCTCACGCCGAACACCCTTGGCGTCCGCCACTGGTCGCGCCTTCTCGGTGGCCTGCTCTACGCGACGTCGCCGCGTCTTTCGTGGTCGAAGCTTCTGCGCCGGACGTTCGACATCGACATGCTGGACTGCGCGAGATGCCATGGCCGCTTGCGGGTCGTCGCAGCGATTGCGGCCGTGCGCGACGCCCGCCGCATCCTCGAGCGCCTCGGCGTTCCGTGGGAGCCCCCGCGAGTCGCGCGCGCCCGCGATCCGACGTACCTCGACGACGAGGAGCACGCGTCCCCATAGCCAGCGGCGTCCGCGCGCGGACAACCGCCGTGGCCCCGTCCGCCCTACGACTTGCTCACCCCGGTCGACGGTTCCAGGCGAGCGTGTTTGGCATAAGAGGCGCCTCGTCGACGCTTCGCGGCCGGTCGTTTCCGCAGCCAACCTGGCTACGACTTCCTTTTCGCCCGCGAGGCGCGAGGTGGTCGGCGAGGCCGCTCGTCGTCAGCGAAGCCGTCGCGAGCAGTGGGTCAGCGCTTCCACGCCTCGTCGGGATGCAGCCGGCGTAACCGTCGGCCGCGCTGCACGATCGATAGGAGGCCTGATTGAGCAGGCTCCTCGTGTCACACGGAGGCGTCATCGACCGCGGGATCGTTGCTTCGGTGGGTCGCGGCGATCCGCTGCGCGACCCGCTGCGCATTTCGCGCACTCGCTATGCCAACGTGTGCCTGGGATCGGCAGAGCGCGATCGGGCGATCTCCTCGCGCGGCCTCTCATGTCCGATCACCATGCCCCTTCACCCGGGCAAACGCCGACCAGGCGCGCGATCGCGACGGCGCGCTTCGCCGGGCACGCGTGTTGCTTTGCGGCGCCTCCATGTCCTCTTCCCTCAAGCGCGCGTTCCTTCCGCTCTCGGTCTCGGTCTCTGCCTCCGTCGCACTCGCGCTCGCGCTCGCGATCGCGGCGTGCGGCGGGGCGACGTCGAACGGCACCACGATTACCGCGCAGGACGCGGCCACCGAGTCGAACTCCCCCGCCGACGGCACAGCGCTCGACGGCGCAGCCCCGGGGAAGGATGCGGGCGGCACCGCCATCCTCGTTCCCGAGGACGCGACGCTCACCTTTAGGTCCAGGGGCGGCTTCGCGGCGAACGGCATGGACACCTCGGCATGCACGCTCGTCGACGAGACCTACGCCTTCAGGGTTGCGACGGGGCAGCTCTCGTGGAGGCGCTGCACCATCGCCGACGGCGGAGCGAAGAACGACTACGTCGACGGCACTCGCAAGCTGAGCAGCGCGGCGGCTGCGCCTCTACGCGCGGCGCTCGCCGCGGTCAGGGTCGTTCCCGCCAGCAGCGGCGCGCGCGGCGCCGACAAGCCCGCCGAGACGCTGGAGATCGCGTCTCCGAACGCGCTCACTCCCGAGACCTTCCACGACACGTTCGACCGCTCCACGGACACCAGCATCGTTCACGCGTCTGGACTCGACAACGTCTATGGCGAGCTCGTCAAGCTCGCCGAGTGACGCGAGCTCGCTTCGAAGCGCCCAGCTCGAAGAACGCGACGACCGTTCTGTCGACGAGAACGTAAAGGACGGCGGGTTGCCTTTCATGTCCGCTCGGTCGCCGCCAAGCGGACGCGGCGGTTCGCGTCGGGAGAGAAGGCACTCGACGCCCGGTCGAGCACGAGCCTGACAGGGACGGGGCGAACGTCGACCGTCATCGTCGTGCGGCAAGTCCTTGCCTTTGCCGGCAAGTTCTTGGCTTCGAACCGCGCAAGTCCTTGCGCTTCGGACCGCGCAACATGCGCCAACAATTGCGCGTCGTGCGTCGGTTCGACGCGCCGCGTGCCGTTGAGAGATCTGGCCTCGTCCTTGCGCTTGCTCCGATGAACCATCGAGGCGATTCGTGGCCCGATGTTCACCACACAGAACGTCTTTGGAGACCGAATGATGATCGTTCTTCGACCGCTCAAGCTGACTTCTCTCGTCGCGCTCGCGCTCGCGACCGTGATCGCATGCAGCGCTGACGACAATGCTCGATACGAGGACCACGTCGGCACCACCGCCGAGGGGCTCACCGTCACGAGCGGAGTCGCGGCGCCGTTCTCGGGCAGCGCGCCCTTCCGCACCAGCTTCACGATGTCGGTCACGCCCGGCACGCCGCAGCTCAGTGTGCGCCTCGACGGTGCCACCTGCACGATGATGGACGTCTACGCGCCTGGCTCCACCGCGCCGGATGCGACGGTGGGCATCAACGTCTCTGGAGGCGGGCACCTCGGCGCGATTGGCGCACTGGCCGCTGGAACGTGGACGTTCACCACCTACGCTTCCCCGAACTTCTTCGGCTGCACGAGCTACTCCGGAAGCTTCACGGTCACCCATGGAGCCGTCATCCAGGCGACGACCACCGCCAGCTGGTCTCTCGACGACGGCTACGCGCCCGGTCAGCAATCGAACGACAGCATCTGGGGCATGGGCACCGGCGGCTGGGTCTACGTGAACGTACCCGTTCCCGCGGGCCAGGGCGTGTTCCAGGTGGACGCGACCGAGTTTGGAACCACCGCGGATTTCTATCTCAACAAGGGCGTCCCACCGACGCTGACGTCGTTCTACCAGGGCTTGAAGAACGGTGGCGGCGCGATGGGTACGGCGAGCCTGCCGCGGCCGACTACGTCATGGGCGTCTACTGCCATGGCTTCAACTCGGGGATCACGCTCAAGGGCGGCTACCAGGCATTCCCCGTGACGCCGATGGCGAACGGCCAGAGCTCCACCGTGACGAACTCGACGTACAAGTACGCGTTCTTCCGGCTCGACGCGCCCGGCGCGAACACGATGCAGGCGAGGGTTTCCACCGGATCGTCGTCGACGTTCGGCCCTTACCTCAACGCGCGCACGGGATGGCCGGTGGTCGACTTCGCCAAGTGCTGCACCGCATCGAACGGCGATCAGATCACCGGGACTGCCGCGTCGGCCGGCCCTTGGTACATCGGCGTGACCGGTCAGTTCACGGGCGCGAGCTTCAACGCGAAGTACGCGCTGGGCACCGCCACGACCTCGACGGGGCCGACCGAGACCGAGCCGAACGACACGCAGGCAGAGGCGAACGTCATCGCGTCGCCGAGCACGCTCAGCGGCAAGGTCACGTGCCCGGGGAGCAGCAGCATCGACAAGGACTGGTTCGTCGTGTCGCTTCAGCCCGGAAAGCAGCTGAACACCACGCTCGGCGGAACACCGGGCTCGGTCCCGGGTCGTTCGAGACCGAGTGCCATGCGCCGCTCTTCGCGATTCACGACACCGCGACGCTCTTCCCCAAGGCGGGGACCGTGCAGCTGCAGATCACGGACAGCTCGACCGTCTTCGACATCCAGATCGACGGCGCGCTCGCCGATCACGCCATCACCCTGGCGACGCCTCACGACGGCAAGGTGCACGTCGGTCAGCCCGCAACGCTGCTTCTTCCGGTCACCACCGAGACCATCGGTTCGGCGAAGGTCTACCTCTCCTCGGCTGCGAACGAGAGTCTGTATGGCTTCGACTCGCATACGCAGGAGCTGCAGATCGCTGACGGCAAGCTCGCCTTCGCCGTGCCGAGCACGCTCACGCCACAACCTGTGAAGGTGACGGTCAGCGCGCGTCTGTCGCTCGCCACGCCGGTGTGCACCGGTCCGTCTGAATGCTCGGCGACGTTCGTCATCGGCGTCGGCGCCCCCTACGCAGTCGACGGCACTCCCGATCCGCCGCTCGCTCTCGCGACCGACCTCGTCCCATAGCGCGCCGCGATCAGCATCCCTCGAAAAGGCGCATCGAAGAGGCGCCGCATGAATGGTTGGGGGGACCGCGTCACCCTACGCCACCCTAGACCACCGATCCTCTCGATCGGCCCGAAGAAGAACCATGAACCTTCGCGACGTCACCGGTCGTACCGTTTCTGCCATCGCGCCGCTGCGGGTTGCCGGCGTCGTGCTCCTGACCAGCCTGTTGGCGACGTCGAGCGCGCTCGCCGCGTGTGGCAGCCACGACGGGGCGAGTGCGCCTGATCCGTCGCTGCCCGAAAGGCCGGATGCGAGCGCCGACGGCCCGCCTCTCGGCGCGTCTACAGACCCGGTCAGAGCGGGCGATGCTCTCCGTGTCGAGACCCGATCGGAGGTCAGCGATGCTCACGCGCTCGTCGACACCAAGGTTTGTTATCTGCTCACGCTGCTGCACGCCGACGGGACGAGCAGCCGCGTGCTGCCCGGCACCGAGATCCTCGTGGAGCCCGCGAACCCCGCGGTAGCATCGAGCGCGCCGCTCGAAGAATGCGAGACCGGCGGGATCGTCGGAGCGTCTCCGGGTAGCACGCCTGCCAAGATCACCGTGGGCCATGGATCGAACGTGGTGTCCGGCGTTTCCCTCGTGACCGTCGAAGGGGGCGCCTGGACGCTTAGCTCCTCGTTTGCCGCGGGCAGCGGCCCTACCTTCGCGGTCGGCGAGACCTCGACGATCTTTGCCGAAGCCACGGTGGCCGCCAATCCAAAGCGGCACCCGAGCGCGTTCCTCGACGGGCTGCGCCTGGTTCCGACAAGGGCAGGCGGCGCCTGGCCATTCGGTGCCGAGCTGGTCTACGCGTGGCTCGAGGTCCCGGCCGGCGCCGGCGTGCAGGTCGAGCGCATCACGCCCCACGAGGACGCATGGCGCGTTCGCGGAACGACCGTCGGCGCCACAACGCTCTCGGTCACCTACAAGGCTCCGAAGAACGCGCTGTCCCTCGCCGTTCCGGCCACCGTCGTCGCCCTCGATGGTCTCAGCGAGGGGCTCGTGCGGAGTGTCTTCACGGACGCGCGCGGCTACCCTTTCGCCACGTCGAACGCGGCCCATCTCGCAGAAGGCGCGTGCTTCGCGCCCCTCATCGTCGCGCACTACGGTACGAGCGATGGCACCGTCAGCTTCGACGTGTCGCGCGTGGCAGGCCCATGGAGCGCGACCAAGACCCGCGGCACCGCCAGGTTGACGGCCGGCACCGCCGCCGATCAACGTTGCGTGACGGGCGAGGGGCTCCTCGACCTCGCAGGTTGCAGCATCGTGGGAGCAGACTGCTCGACGGGCGGGCTCGAGGTCGTGGTGGAGGGCTCGACGATCGCGTCGATCTCCCTCGAGGCCACCTCGACCAGCGCGATCACGACGCAGTCGAGCAAGGCGCACTTCGGCAAGCACGTGGTCTGTCTGCCGGTGAAGGCGACGCTGACCCGGAGCACCGGTGTGAGCTACGAAGCAACGGACCTGGTCGGGCTCGCCATCGCCAGCGCGGCCGACGCTCGCATCGGCGGCGCGGGGCAAGCAGTCTTCGATCCTTCGGGGCAACCGTGCCTCGAGCTCAGCGACCGCAACAACCCATCGGCGAGCCCGAACGTGAGCGGCAGCGGCAGCACCACGATCATCGTCACGGCGGCGCTCGGCGGCAGCACCGCGGCCCTCGAGATCAAGGTGAACGGGGCGTGGATCGAGTGAGCGCGCGAAGCTGGAGGTCGAGCAGCGCTCCCCGCGTCGACGCGCCTGTAACACTGTTCCTCGCACATTCACGCTCCTTGGCGCCATCCGTGCTCGTCGGTGAAGCGCCGGATCAGGCCGGCGCAAGGAGCCGACAATGTTCTCGAAGACGTCCGCACGAACCAACGCGCGAGCGCGAGCCATCGGGGCCGCCGCGGGCGCCATGCTCGTCACGCTGCCAGCTGTCGCGGGTGCCCAGCAAGTGCCGCAACAGCCACCCGCCGTTTCTCCGGGCAGCAAGGACGTCCACAAAGAAGACAAGGGCTTCGATCTCGAGCTAACGGCGTCACTGCTGGGGGCGTACGACTCGAACCTCTTCGACAAGGGTGCTCACCCCGGTCGACGGTTCCAGTGCGAGCGCGCAAAGGCGTCG